>CALCCV010000239.1 GCA_937900305.1 uncultured Pseudobdellovibrionaceae bacterium
TCGTGATTGCCACTATTTTGTGTCTGCCTATTTTTGTATGGAATGTTGAAACGGGATGGCCAGGTTTCATGTACCAATTCCATGACCGTCACACCGGCGGCTCTTTGTCAGTTTCTCGATGGATGCAGTTTTTAACTGCCCAATTTTTATTTTACACTCCATTTTTGTACGTCGCTTTGATTGTCAGTTTGGTTTACATTTTTTCGAGCCGCTTTCGACGCGATCCTAGATTTCGATTGCTGGGATGTCTCGCGTTGCCAAGTTTAACCGTATTTTATTTTCAACCCCTGACTTCCGATTTCAAGCCGCACTGGAGTGGTCCGGCCTGCCTGTTCTTGGTGATTGCGGCAGGATACTTTCTATCCCCCGCCGCTGAAGACACCTGGTTGCACCGGCAGCGTCGTTGGCTATTGCGGGGGTTGGGTGGAATTTTAGTAGTTCTAAATCTCGCGATCTATTTGCCCTTTTTACATCCCTTTTTGCCAAAGGTGGCGAGAGCGATGGGGGTTGGGGAAAAGTGGAAAACAACTTATGACTTGAGCAATGAGTTTTATGGCTGGCGAGAGCTGGGTGATTACTTACATCGTCGCATTCGAGAGATTCACGTGGCTGAAGGGCGACCTCCTTTTTTATCATCTTACCGCTATGAAACGACGGCTCAAACCTATTGGGGCTCACGCGAGAAAACTTATCAGCTCTCAAGGGACCGCAGCCATTATTTAATTATTCAGAGCCCGGCGGAGATTTCGGCCCTCATGGGGCGCAACACTCTGTTTGTGACCTCGGAAAAGTATTCTGTCGATCCAATGACCTATGCGGTCTTTGACAGTTGCACGCCCGAAGATTTTGAATTTTATCGAGCGGGCGAGCTTTCGCGGATTTTCACTATCTACTATTGCAAAAATTTTCAAGGCATCCGCTGAGGATTAAAAATAGAAAAACAACCCGGATTTTAATCCAGATCTTTCAATTTTGGATGGAACTAGAGATTTTTCGTAGGTTGTTCTCTCGTAAAAATAGGAGAGCGACAAACGCAGAAGATCGAAGTCGATGAAGACGCCGCCAGATTTGGCATCGCCGGTGATGTTGGTGAACTCACTTTTGTCGAAACTTAGATACGATCGATAAGTGCCCGAAAGACCGAAGTGCTGTGTGAAGTAGAGCTGGATTGAACCTTGCCCGAGTGTTTGACGAAACTCTTGCGGACCGTCAATGTCGCTAAACCGAAAGGTGCGTTGACCCATTGAAAACAGTAAGTGTGAGTTCTGGAGTGAGTCTCCTAAGAGGCGGAAATTCAATAGACCTGAAGTTTCTGAGCTTTGATTCTTCACGTTGTTTTCATGCTCGATCGTAAGTCCAACAACCGTGGCAAAGGCGCTGAAGTGGCCGTCATAACTGACTTGGGAATCGGTCGCCGGTTGGTTTGAGTAGGAGATGTGCTGGCCTCCGAGTTTGAATTCAAAGGGTGAGGGTGCGTTCATCATCAACCACATATCCATCATACGCATGCGATTTTTTTGCTCGAGCCATTGTTGGAGCGTCCATCGCTCACTGGGGGCGGCGGGCTTTGCAGAGAGAGTGAGGCTCGTCAGCACGAGACTGCCGGCAAGAATCACTGAGGTCAGGAGACGGCTCATCCAATTTCTCATCCAATTTTTATTTTGCCTTGCTAAAGGGATTAGGTCTAAACTTTGCTCGATTCTCTAGGAATGAGATGTCCGAATATGAGATTCTGAGGATACGTTCCGATATAAGATTCTGAATATAAGACTTTCTGCATATGAGACTTTCTGAATTTTTAAGGTTTTCTGCAAGGACAGCACATGCTTCATGATTTTGATCCATTTTTAATTCATTTTTACGACAACATCGGCATTCGTTGGTATGGCCTCTCTTATTTGATGGGTTTTATCTGCGCTTATTTTTTGATCGTTTGGCTGACCTCGCGTCAGCGCGCGGGACTTGAGCCGAAACAGGTCATGGATTTTATCACGTATGCGGCCTTTGGAACGTTAATTGGTGGCCGCTTGGGTTATTGCATTTTTTATGATCAAGAGCTTTTCATGAAGTTCACGTCGACCTTTCCGTACTGGGGAGTTTTGCAAGTGCATAAAGGGGGGATGGCCAGTCATGGCGGTATGATCGGGATTGTTGTCGCCTGTCTGATGTTTGGCCGCAAATATGGAGTGTACTCTCTTTACCTTTTTGACCTTTGCGCCGTATCGGGCCCGATCGGAGTTTTTTTCGGTCGGATTGCCAACTTCATAAATGGTGAGTTGATGGGACGGCCGGCTCCCGAGGGCTTTCCCTTGGCTGTGCGATTCCCGCAGGATGTGCTATCTTGGCCGAGTCAAGAGGTCGACCGCTTAAGCACATTGGTTCCAGTGGTCGAGCCGCTGGGGGTGACAAAAGAATCCTGGTTAGAATGGATCAATGGCTACAAGTTTGGCAATGGGAGTGGGAAGTTGTTTGAAACTCTCGATCGAATTGTTCTTGAAGTTCAGAACGGCAATGGTGCTGTGAAGGAAGCATTGAAGCCGCTGTTGACACCTCGGCATCCATCGCAACTTTATGCAGCTTTTGGCGAAGGCCTTCTAGTTTTTATGGTTTTGATTTTTTTGTGGCGAAAGCCTCGCAAACCTGGATTCATTGGTGCAAGTTTTATCATGGTCTACGCGCTTGTGCGGATCAGTGATGAAATGTTTCGGCTGCCTGATGCTCACATTGGATATCAACTCTGGGGTTTGACCCGAGGGCAATGGCTCAGCATCGTGATGTTCTTTTTTGGCTTGATCTTGATGCTGCTTTGGGGGCGGACAGAGCGTTTACGGATCCCAGGTTGGCAAAAGGAAGCCGTGATTAAGATCAATCGTCGCAAATAAAGGCTCTGAAAAAAATCAGAGCTCGATATCAGTTTTTAAGAATTTCATTCACTGCAAGGTGGGCGAGCATAAATCCAAACGTTCCGGTCACCATGGTCAATGTGCCCAGGCCATTCGCGCAGTCGAGTGGTTTGTTGGCGCTGAGGTGCGAATCAGTTGCGCAGGCATCTGGCAGTTGAATCTGTTCGTCAGAAAAAACACACTGAACTTTCATTTTTATTTTGCGGTCCGAAGGAAAGCGATAGTCTTTGCGAAGAATTTTACGAACTCGTGAAAGAAGTGGGTCGCCTTGGCTGCGATTGAGATCTGCAATTTGAATTTTTTGGGGTAGTTTTTTTCCACCGGAGCCACCGCAAGTTACGATCGCAATTTTTCGCTCCTTACACTCTGCAATCAGGAGCGATTTGTTTTTCGCCTGATCGATACAATCAACAACGCAGTCAAAGTGTCGACGCTCGAACAAGCTGTTGAGAGTCGATTCATCCAAACGTTCAGTCCATCGGTCGACGACGATCTTGGGATTTATATCCACAAATCGATTGGCGAGGACGTCAACTTTCATTTTACCTACGGTCGATGAGAGGGCCAAGATTTGCCGATTGATATTGCTTTGGCAGACGTCATCGAAATCCATTAGAGTCAAATGGCCAACTCCAGTTCGTGCTAGAGCTTCGGCAGCCCAAGATCCTACGCCTCCCACTCCGACCACGGCCACGCGGGCCGAGTTGATTTTTTTAAATCCTTCGACGCCGAAACTTCGAATAACACCGCCGAATCTATATTCCAATTTATCAAACTGAGATTCTTGATTTTCAGAATTCAAAATCAGTCCTTTTGACTAAGTTTTATTTGCAGGTGGCCTCTTCGGCCACACCTAGAACTAACTGACCGCAGGTAGGGATATTTCAAAATCTAATGCCTGCGCAAAGTTCTCACTCGCCCGAATGCCTGGATTGGCAAGACCAACGGCGTTCCCTTTGTGAGAGAGATTCTGAGGTTTGTCCAGAAGTTTTGAAGTTTCGCGAGAAGCCGTGGGGTTTCGTGATCTGAATGGTTAAAATTAAGAAAATTTAAAAATGCCAGGATGGGGAGTTTCGATGCAAAAGATCACCGAGTCCGTTGTTTTATTTGTCGCTCTCATGATGACCTCATTTGGTTGCGCCAAAGCGAGTGAGGCTTCGAATTTCAATTCACTTCCGTCGAAACCAGTTTCGGAGTCGCCTGAGCTAAGAGGTCCACAGCCAGCGATTGGTGAGCAGGCACCCACGGACACCCAGCTGGAAGCCTTGTTGACGGTCTGTTACCCAACGCCAGGATCTCAGGTCTGTCCAAAGGTCTATGCATTAAAAAATCATCCGTTGGCAAACTCTGACTATCGCTATCGAGATCCATTCACGGACCCAAGTTTCCCTGGCGCAAATCCTGAAAGATATCGCAAACCGCTCCATGTGTTGGATTTGACGAAGATGAATCTTTCCCTCAAGGCTTCGAAAAATTTTTCATTCGGTGAATTTTTGTCGGTGAGTAAGGGACCGCTAGCTATCTTGTCGCGGATCGTGCTTGAGCGTCTAGAATTGATGCGGACAGATTTTGGTCGCGGTATTCAAATCACCAGCGGCTACCGGAGTCCTGGGTACAACTCTGGCATTTCGGGATCGGCGGCTTGGTCACGGCACATGTATGGTGACGCCGTGGACTTGGTGGTCAGCGGCTTTTCTGTCAATGGCATGAAGCGAGTTTGTGAAGGGCGGGGTGGATTCGCGCTGACCTACGAGGATGGCCACGTCCACTGCGATTGGCGAACGGTTCCGCAGGATGCGGATTTTTTTGGTCAATCAAGCAAGTCAGGTTTGCAGACCTTGGCGGAAATCAGGAGTGCTTTGTCGGCAGATTTAGTAATTGAGTTCAAACAGAGTGATTCGATAGGTCACTTAAGCGTGACGGGAGAGTCAGAAGAGGAGGGCTCTTTGACTCGCGAATGGAAGTTGCGAAATCTCGAAAGTGGAGTGGAGTATTTTTCCTCTGATCTGGAAATTGTGACCGCACTTGAGCCCGGTCCTTATTCTGTCAGCGTAACTGTTGGTCAAGCGCTAGTCAGTGAAACCGAAATTGTTGTTGAATAGAATTAAGAATTCTTAGAGTGATGTTTTGAGTTGGGACCTTTCGGCGTGGCGTTCGAGAGCCAGCTCAATCAACTGATCCAGAAGTTCTGAGTAATTGAGTCCTGATGCCTCCCAAAGTTTTGGGTACATGCTGATGTTTGTGAACCCGGGCATTGTATTGATCTCGTTGAGATAGAGTTCATTGGTCTTTCTATCTAAGAAAAAATCGACGCGGGCTAAGCCACAACACTCTAATGCTTGAAATGCCTTTATCGCCAATTCGGTGATGCGAGTTCTCATTTCAGGTGTTAGATCTTCTGCTGGAATTTTTAAATGAGCTCCATTTTCATCTAAATATTTAGCTTCATAAGAATAAAACTCGTGGGTCGGAATAATTTCGCCCACGATGCTCGCCTTTGGAAAGTAATTGCCCAACACTGAGACTTCGAGTTCGCGGGCATCAACTCCTTTTTCGACCAAAATTTTTGTGTCGTAGGCAAAAGCATCGGTGACTTTTTGTCGAGCCTCTGAAAGCGATTTGACTTTGGCGACGCCCACACTCGAACCCATGTTGGCTGGTTTCACAAAGTAAGGGTAGCCGAGGTCGTCGGCGATTTCTTTTAGAATGGAATCTGGATCTTTTTGAAATTGATGGTGCCGATAACACCGCGTGGGCACCACGGGAATGCCTGCCAAATGCAAGAGTCTGCGTGAAACATCTTTGTCCATTCCTACGGCGGAACCTAAGACGCCCGAACCGACGTAAGGAATTTGAGACAATTCCAGGAGTCCTTGGAGAGTTCCGTCTTCTCCGTAGGTTCCGTGGAGGACTGGAAAAACGACATCAAACTTTTGCTCAGAACTCTTAGTATCAATGTCGATCATGGAGATCTCGGAAGGGAAGGCCACCGGCCATTGGGTGTTTGAGCTGGCTCCAAGATCCAGACCACGAGGATTTGATGAGTGGGCTAAAAATCTTTCAGAAGACACCGAGGTCCACCGCCCCAATTTATCAATTCCAATCAAGTGCACATCGTACTTGTCTTTGTTCAATGCTCTAAATATTGAATTTGCCGAAACAATGCTGACTTCATGTTCACCACTTCGCCCGCCAAATAGAACCGCTACCTTGATCTTCTTTTTCATACTTCGATTATATGTGAAAAGAATGGGGCGTGCACAAGTGAATTTGGCCTGTACATTGCATGTTTTTGTCGTTAAGAATAGAAAAGAGCGAGTTTTTTTTCTCGGAAGTTATTCTAGATGCTGTTCGGTGCTGTTAGATACTTTTAAATACAGTTTTCTAGTCGGCGGTGAGGCTTAACTTAGCACCAGCTGGTTCCAAAGAGAAACTTGACGACACCAAAGAGATCGATTTGCGAGAACTTTGGCCAATCCATTGAAAGGGGGAGTGACATGAACACCAACACAATTATCGCCATGATGAAAGACATCCTAGGACTGCAAGGCGTGATGGTGGACTCCCTACTTCCCGAATTGCAAATGAGTGCAAGCGCGGGCATTGTCCCCAAGAGTTTGAAGACGTCGAAGCTGCATTTGCAGCTAGTTTCCTTCGTCTTTTAAGTTCTTTGTTACGGCGAGTCCGTTTTAGCTCAACGACATTTTAAATTTTAAGAATCATTAGGGGCGACTTTAATTTTTCAAAGGCTGTGGTTTCAGACTGCATTTCTGTCTTGTGTTTGTGCACTTGCTCGCTGAGTGGGTCAAATCAA
>CALCCV010000240.1 GCA_937900305.1 uncultured Pseudobdellovibrionaceae bacterium
GCCGTGACTGGAGTTCAGACGTGTGCTCTTCCGATCTACCACCTAAAAACTCTTTCTGACCGTCCAAAGTTTTGACGAAATGAAAAAAAGCGAAGCCGTCCCTGTGCACATCTCTCGCTCCAAACAGGCGCTTCAATAATCGCACTGTGTTGTGAAGAATCTCGTTTGACCAACCCCAACCCTTCCCATACTCTGGGTCCTCGATGCAGAGTTCAAAACCGAACCCGTCGAGGTCACTTTTTCCTTTCGTTTCTCTCAATAATTTCTCCCAAGAAAATTACCTGGATCTTTTGAAAACGGCCAAATGCTTGTCGCTTTCGGAATTGTCATCCCGTCCGCAGGGAACTGCGGCACTTCTGTTTTTTGAGCCTTCCACGCGAACGCGACTCAGTTTTGAGCTGGCCCTGAAGGCCGAAGGATATCTAACGATCTCTATCGAAAGTGGATCGGGTACAAGTATTGAAAAAGGAGAGACCCTTGAGGACACGCTCTTCAATGTGGCAGCGATGGGCGTGGATCTGTTGGTCGTTAGAACTAATGAAAGTTTTCCTTATCTCGAAGTCGCGGAACAAGTGCGGCAGCCCATCTTGTGTGGTGGTTGGGGGCGGCGAGCACATCCATCGCAAGCTCTGCTTGATGCCTTAACGATGCAGGATTTGGGCCTCGACTTTGCGGAACTGCGAGTTTTGATTGTCGGTGATGTTCTGCACAGTCGAGTGTTCAGTTCGCACCTGGAACTCAGTCAAATCCTCGGTTATCAAATGGCCGTTTGCGCGCCAGACAATCTCCGCTCGCCCACGGTAGGTCTCAAACATTTCGAAAATCTGGCTGAAGGATTGGAGTGGGCGAACGTAGTGATGGGTTTGCGCTATCAAAAAGAACGGCACACCGAAGCTCACGCCTTCACGGAAATAAAAACAAAATTTGGATTGAATTCGCAGTCGTTGAAAGCTCTCGCGCCACGAAGTTTGATTCTTCATCCCGGTCCGGTGGAGTTCGGGCTAGAGATGGAGCGCGAAGTGCTCAAAGACCCTCGGTGTCGAATCTGGCAGCAGGTCGAAAATGGAGTGCGAGTGCGAAGAAGTTTAGTGCGTTGGGTTTCAGAATTAAATCGCCAACAAATGGAAAAGGGTGAGTGATGGGTTTTGTGGTTCTTGAATCGGGAGAAGTCTTCCCGGGCAAATGGTTGGGTGGCGAACCGCGGGCGGGAGAAGTTGTTTTCAACACATCCCACACTGGCTACGAAGAAATCGCGACGGATCCGTCCTACCTTTCACAGATCATGGTGATGAGTGCGCCGATGCAAGGAAACTACGGCGTCGATCCTGCCGTTTGGGAGTCGAAGCGAGTGTGGATTGAAGGCTTTGTTTGCCTACAAATGCAAAAGTCCCCGCGCGACTCCAGCTGGCGTGAATTGCTTCAGTCCAACAAAGTGCCCATGCTCGAGGGTGTTGACACCCGGGAGTTGATTTTGTGTCTTCGCTCGAAGGGAACCCCTTGGGGAGCGCTCGTCCCTAGCGAAAGTGAAAGTGAGGCGAAAGCTCTCGCCATAGATTTGATTGCTAAGGCAAAAGTCAAAGACCCAGACTGGGTGTACTTGGCCTCTCGGAAAGAGCCTGAAGTTCGCAAAGGGCTGCTCGTCGGTCCACGAGTCGCGGTTTTAGATTTTGGCACCAAAGAAAATATCTTTCGATCTCTCAGCCATCTTTGCTCCGAAGTGCACATTCTCAATTCGCGCACGAAGGCCAGCGCAATCTTGAAATTAAAACCCGATTTTTTAATGCTCACGAATGGACCGGGCGATCCCGCCGAAGTGAAAGGTGCGCCCGAAACCGTGCGTGAACTTATCGGTCAAATTCCAATCTTTGGTATCTGCATGGGACATCAGATTTTGGCTCTCGCTCTCGGCGCAAAAACTTATAAGCTTCGTTATGGTCACCGTGGTTCGAATCATCCCATTCGCGACACCATTTTAGACAAAGTTTATATGTCAGCACAGAATCATGGCTACGCAGTAGATGAAAAAACTTTGCCACCAGAGGTGAAGGTCACTCAGACCAACATCAATGACTTCACTGTGGCCGGACTCTGCTGGCCCGAGAAAAAATTGATGAGTGTTCAATTTCATCCTGAAAGTTGCCCCGGTCCGCATGATGCGAGTCCGTTGTTTGAGACTTTTATCAAGAGGTTTGTGTATGGATCTGATTGATAATGTGATGCAAAAGATCCTTCAACATTTCGCAGGCCCCCGCTTTCAAGAGGAACTGGCCCAGGCGAAGGTTGAATTTTTTGAGCACGTAAAGATCCTCGAAGACAATGTGGAACTCTTTGAGCAGCGGATGTCTCAGTTCTATGAT
>CALCCV010000241.1 GCA_937900305.1 uncultured Pseudobdellovibrionaceae bacterium
CGTCGCGGGCCGAAGCGCTGTTAGAAACTTCGCTTTTTTATTTCACAGATTCTCTGGTGACGGATGATACGGCCACGAACACAACCACCTACCTCGATCTGAGTTACTCCTTTAAAGCCACTAAATCGAATTGGTTGTGGATTGGGTGGACCTACGGTCAACATTCAAACGTCGATGCCAATGAAAACTCTTACACGTCCACCGGTCACGGACCCCGATTTTTATTTTGGTTGGGCCGTAAGGGAGATTTCACTTTGGCCCTCAGTTATCTGCTCGTGGCAAAGGCGTCCTACTCGGCGGGCGGCGCGACGGCACAGGAGTGGCAGGGCACTGCATTGCGGGGCGAATTTGGCTATGCTCAAGATTTGACAGAAACTTTGAAGCTGGGAATCAAGCTGAATTACCTCAGTTTTAGTTTTTCGGAAGAGTTTGTTGGCGAGGCATTTACACCCATCGCCTACACCCGAACCGTTATAATGCCCGCCATCTCTCTCAGCTGGGATTTTTAGGGTCATTACGTCCTCCGATGGGTGCCGCTGTTCTTGGCGGAGAGTGTGCTCCGAACGCTCTTTCTTTGCGCTCCGCCACCATTTTCAGATTTCATTTGTGACCTGGTTGGGAAGGATGAGACGGTCTTCACCGAACAGGGGACATGACTATGAAAAATACGTTTATCGCTTTCATTTTTAAAATAATGTTTTTGAGTTTTGCGGGGACGACGGCTTTGGCGGCGCTGCCGATGACCGCGACTGTCAGTGAAAGGGATCTGGCTCTCCTCGCCTTGCAATCGCTGGGTGCACCCGTAACCGGTTCCAGCAATCGATGTGCCGGCTGTCACGGGTTGAGTGGCGCGACTTTTCAACGGTGGGCTGATGCCACTCGCATCAATCAAGAGTTTTGCATGAAGGGCCTTTTAGACATTGCCAGCCCTACAGTGGCTCAGGCCGATGAACTTTTGCACTGCTGGCAAAAGGGCAACGGAGACGCAGATCCCACCAAAATGGGTTTTTGGGCGGCCGGGGTGCAAACTTTGAAAGTCAAAACTTTTTTTGCGAAGGCCTATGGGGAGAACTCTGAAGTCTATTCAAAGCTAGTTCGCCAGGCGCAAATGCCGATGAATGAAAATGTAATGACGGATGCCGAATTTGACAATGTCATCCATTGGACTCATATGGGAACACCTTATATGGCCGAACTTTTGTCAGAAACCTCACTGCCTCCGCCGCAGTGTGAACCCTCCGAGAGGCCCGAACTCAAAGAGTTCTTACGAGATCGAAAATACACCAATTGGCGATCGTTGAACGAGCTGCGAGGTTTGCCCATGTTTGGCTGTGGCAATGAGGTCGGTTTAAAATGTTTTCATCAGCTCACCGCTGCTGGTGAACCCACCTTTCCTGAAATCTCATCGCTCAAGGCGAATGGAGCCGAACTTGACCCGGCTCTGCGCGATCAGAGTTTGCGTTTAATGGCAGATCTTCCTCGGGGCTCTTCTTATTGGACACGCAGTTCACCGGATGGCCGTTACATCGCTCACGGATTGAATGAAGCGATCGAAGTGGGAGATCGCTTCTATGGATCAGCGATCTATGACCTTAAAGAACTGCGAGCGGGGGGAGCGAAGTCGATGATTCCGGTTGTGGCTTCGTATGATCCCGGATTTTTTCCAGACGGCAGTGGCTTTTCGTTTCAAGGAACTGATCTGAAGGGCACGATTGTTTGTCGTCTCAAAGATCTTCTCAGTCCACTGGTGATGGCAATCACGGGTGAAGAGTCATTCTGTAGCGACAACTCTTTGTCACTTTACCACAGCGTTGGGGCTTCGCTGAATGGCATGGATCAGTGGGCCTTTACTGGGGAGTTCAACGGTGAAGCAGGCGGTGAAGAAGAAGCTTATTTTTCGAGCGAGTCTGCTCTCCAGGGAATTCCTTTGCGTTTCGATGGCGACAAATTTCAATGGCTGAAACCGGGTTGGGTTCGGCTGCCGTATGAGGGAGATTTCATTTCTTCGCCATCGGCCGAACTATTTATTTCTCGCTCGTCGGCGATGAGCAAAAAAGAAGAGACTTTCATTCAGGATGGTTACACGGTTCGGTTTTTGAAGAAGTCGATTGTTGATGACAGGGGCGAGCTCGAAAGTTTTCCAATGGCGCGATTTTGCCAACATGGCGGCAAAGGCACTTTTTCTTACGATGAAAGATTCATCGCTTTTCATGTGATCGTAAAGGCAGAAGACTTCAAAGATCTCGGCTACGCTTCCGCTGAAGATCCTGAATTCAAAGCGCTTGTTGAGCGGCCCAATTTCAACATTTATCTTCATGATTTGTGGACCGAAAAAACGCATCGACTCACATCCGTCAAACCGGGCACAAGGCTTTTGTATCCGCACTTTCGGTCGGATGGTTGGATCTATTTCATTAAACGAGAAGGTGATACCGAAGCCCTGATGGCCTCGGATGCGGCCCTTTTATTGGAAAAGGCGAATCCAATTGTCGATCTAGAACTTCAAAAAAGCAGGCGACGATAGAGCTCTCCGAGAGAGAGCTTCCCCATAGAGCTCATTTCTACCCGCGGCCCGCAAGACTTGCGGGTAGATTGGCTCAAATGACCGACTTATTAATTCTTATTATTCCATTTCTTTTAACTCATCACACGTGGGCCAGCTGATGGAGTTAAAGTCAATCGAGCGGCCTGGGCTCGGCATGGTCGGACCCGAGGTGTAGATTGTCTCATGTGAAGCGAGGGAAATGAATTTTACTTCTGTTTGGCAGTAGTCCACGGTTCCAAAAAATGTCGAAACCGGTCCACATCGAACCTCAGTGTTCATTTGAAACATCAAGTTGTCTGGGCTGGTTTGTACTTTTAAGCCGTTCTCTCCTAAAAGACTGAGAACGTTTTCATTCACATCCTGCTGAGTGCTCGGTGAACCCACAGCTCCATTCGAAGCATAATAGGCAATCACGGGTTTTTTCACGAACAATGAACAATCGTTCACTTCGGCAGAGGATAGGTTGGCGCTCAATAAGATAACAAACGCGCTTCCAAAATGGACCATATTTTTCAGACTGTGTTTCATGTTTTGCTCCGGGCCGATGGTTAAAAGGCTTTGCGCAATTTACCACTGGATCGAAAATGCTGAAAGAATCTCCGGAAAAAAAATGGACTGTCTAGAAAATTCGCAAAAAAAATTCCTGTCTAACTTTTGGACACCGTCCGCTCGCACCTAATAAACGTTTTCGATACTTTGCTATACGGATAACCGGCTTTTCTGGCGCTATCTTGCGTCCACACCATCATGGCTTCACCATTCAGTGACCATTTTTTACGGAGGTACTTATGAAATCAGTCGTTATGTTCATCGTCGCTTTGGCTTCAAATTTTGCAAATGCGGGCACGGCTGAAGAGATGATGGGAGATTTAAATCTGTCGCTCAACGAATCTCGAGTCTAAAATACAAAGTCACCTGCAAGGAAGACTTAAAGCATGCAAAGTACTGTGATCTGGAGCCGGTGGAGTAGCCGGCTGGACCTTTGGTAGTAAATACTCTAATCCAGTGGACGTGAGAGAGGATGCCAGTTTGGAGCTTTGGAAAAAGTACCAGTCAATTTTTAGTCGGTTGAAAGATTGTCATTTCCAGCTAAAGTTCCAAACAACCTCGGAGTACAAATGAAAATCTTGAATCACAGTTTAATTCTATGGGCGCTTTTTGCAGTGCAATCCGTTTTCGCGGCAGATCCTGCAGCGCAGTTGAATGCCTTAGTTGGATCTTACACCCTCGTCTCTTCTGGCCAAGGAATATGCCACGCTGAAATTGAAGTGGAGCGCAATGACTGTTACCTCAACCGTCAGTTGATCAATAAGGGCCTTAAAATCGCTGGAGTTCCGCGCAGCACAGGTCTTTTCGTTTTCTCAGGTTGCGAATTCAATGAAGGTCCGATTGAGCGGGAGTACACTAAAAATAGCGGAGGCGCGGCGATCGCGGGCTGGGAAGTCCCTTATAAACTCCAAAAAGAGGCGAGCTTTGACGGTTCGGCGATCAGCTTTCAAGAGTTTGAGTACCGATTTGAGGGAGTCAGCTTTTGGAATTGGTTTCCACATTGGGCTTTGGAAAGAAAATCTGAATTTAGCGGATCGTTTGATGGAAAAAAGTTTTCATACAAAGTTTCGACTGGTGAAAGCCAGGACGTCTGCGAATACCAACGCAAATAAATCTTAAAAAAGTCTGCAAGTTTTAGTTTTTCTAGAGGAGCGCCGAGATAGAGATCATGAAGTTGATCTATCGGTTCTCCCGCGTTTGTGGACACCGGTCCCTGTTTGCACTCTGTCTTTTTGGCTTGAGCGCGGTGGCGAACGCGCTGCCAGTTTCCTTTAGCGAAGACCTGGCCTTGCCTAAAATTCTGGATTCCGAAAAAGTCGTGATGAGACCGGGTTATTCGGTTGTATACAATCAGGAGCACAAAAATCCGCGCTGGGTGGCCTATGTTCTGACGAAGGACGAGGTGAACGCTCGCTGGGTCAGTCGCACCAATGAGTTCCACACAGACTTTGCCTTTGGCGAGCCGACGGCCACTCCTGAGGATTACAAAGGTTCAGGGTATCAGCGTGGCCATTTAACTCCGGCCCGCGACAATGAGTGGTCATTGACCGCGATGACAGATTCATTTTTTATGAGCAACATCTCGCCGATGAAGATGTCGTACAACCTCGGCATTTGGGTTCAATTGGAGCGGAAGGTGCGCAGTTTGGCCAAGACCTATGGTGAGCTGTTCGTGGCGACCGGACCAGTCTTAGAATCAAACTTACTGAAAATTCACGAGACCGCTATTTCGATTCCAAACTTCTATTTCAAAGTGATGTTGGAGATCAAAAGCAAGGCGCCCAAAGCCATCGGCTTCGTGATCCCTCAAAAGAGCCCAGGTTCAGATTTGTCGAAATATGCGATGAGTGTAGATCGGGTTGAGGAGATCACTGGAATCGATTTTTTCGAAAGTCTGACGGATGAAGCCGAATCCGAAATCGAATCGAAGTCGGACTTTGCGGATTGGTGAGAGTTCAAATCGTTCGGAGTCTAGAAAACCATGAGCAGCTTATTGAAACTGTCTTGCACCACGCGAGCTTCAGCGGCGAGGTCTTTGGTCGAGCCACCAGCGTCGGCCCCCTCTAAGACTTGGAGGGTCTGTTTGTAAACTAAATTGGTGATGCGTGTGACGAAGGCTTTCAGTTTGGGTTCGAAGTCTTTGTATTTGGCGAGCGTCGCAGCCCGGGCTTGAGGATCCTTTCGTTTATTGATCCAGTAGTTGGCCATTTTATCGACGGCTGCATTTGTCATTGCTCGCATCTGATCGCGACTGAGTGTTTTGAGTTGCTTGTGGAGCTTCAGGTCCAAGTGACCATTGGTGACATCGGCAATTTTTTGCTGCAACTGATTTCGCATTTCGTCGGCACCACGAATGTACAGGCCATTGTTGGTGTCCATGAAGTAACTTCGGATATCCAGATTCATCGACCCGATCATGACGTCTTTGCCGATGATGTTGATCTTTGAGTGCAGGGATCGCTTTTTGTCCGCGGCTCCTTGGGGCAACGCAAATTCATAGTAGTTGAGTTGGACATTTTTGTTAACGGTCAATCCGTTTGCGCGCTCGTCTCTGAACTCCTGGAGATTGTTTTGAAACTGATAGATGGCCTGCATCTGATGAAGTGTGAGAATGTTGATGATATTTAGATCGGTGGTTTCGATGGAATTGGTGATGATGTCGATGTCTAATTCGCCACAAGACCAGTTGGGAGCGTTGACATACATTTGACCTAGCATATTCACAAAGTTCGCGGGCAAGAGCGTATAACCTTGAAAGAATGTGATTTTCTGAGGACCTTCTGATTTGCTTTCGGCGCAAGTTTTTTGAATTCCACGAATTAAACTTTGGTGCATGTATTTTCCAGATTCGTACTCTTTTCCGTCTGTCACACCAAAGATGCGACGGTAGCTGTTTTTGCTATAAGGTAGATTTTCCATATAGTAAAAGTCTGTTTTGCTGAGATCAGAAGCGGGTATTTCAATTCGGCCACCCATTTCAAATGGAATAGCGGCGTCGCGACTGCACTTTTGTTTGTTTGTGCCCTTTTTGCCGCTAAGCGCGCTGGCTGATTTTGAAGACGAGCCGCCTGGAAATTCGCAGATGTCTGCTGCCGCTAGAGCGGCGGCGACTTGAGCTGGGGTGCGAGTGGCAACTTTGCTGAGATTCGCAATTCCAGCGACTTCTTGGATGGAGGAGGTGAGAGGTGTGAAGTTAAATAGCTTCCCATAGGCCCGCCCAATTTCGGCGGCGCCACCTTTGCTATTTGTAATGACGGCGACATCTGTGTCGAAGAAGAGATATTTTGAAGTTAAATCGAAACTTGAGGAGTGATAGGCGTCTTCCACATTTCTTCCTCCAAGAACAAATCTTTCGTTATCGACCAAAAGAAGTTTGTGGTGAGTGAAATCGGTTAGGTGCATTGACGAATTTCCCAGATTGTTTTCAAGATCAACTGGCAAGATTGCTGTGACGAGCGTGTAGATCGGTAGCACTTGTTCTGGATAAAGAAGCATGGCCATTCTCAATTTAAGCATCGCGGTTGCATCTTTTTCGATTTTGGCATCATAAATCAGCGACATCAATTCGGCCAATTGAGCTTTGTCTTCGGCGGTGACTTTGGCCCCCGATGAACTTTCTTTCATTGCCGCTAAATCAATGGGGACGTTGATTAACCCCTGTTCGATCAAAGGCATGGTTTTGGTGTAAATACCAGCGAACAGATCTTTCACGTAAGGGGCTTGTTGCATGATGGTTTTATAGAGCTCAGCTCTTAGACCCTGAAGTTGCCGGATGTCTTTTTGTGCAGCTTTAAAGCGGTCTTTCAATGCCGGGGTAAAAATCGATCTAGTGAAGCGATCTTTTTCAGCTCGGCAGGATTTATTTTTTTCCGCGGCACCTGGATTTCCGGGAAGCTCCAGGCCAGAACATTTGGCGCCAGCGAACAGCGCGGACTCGAGCAGCGTTTCGTCGGGGGCATTGAAGAATTTGATTTCGATATTTTTATGGCTGTCCAAAGCAGCAAAGAGATCGTAGTGACCCGCATTTGTAAAAAAATCGACAAGAATGCGAACTTTCACTCCCGCGTTGGCTTTTGCGATGACTTTGTTGAGAAGCAGACTCGAAGTGTGGTCCTCACCAAGAATGTAATAGACCATGTCGATGCTGGATTTGGCGCTCTCGATGAAATTCGCTTTGACGTTGAGTGCATCTTCATTGTCGAATAAAATCACTGCGCTCTTGACGGCCGAGCCAGGAAAGTGCGCCGTCGCATAAGCCTTCAGCTCTTCGTCGGTCAGGTTATTGCAATCAGAGCTACCCAAAAATCCGCACTTCACCATATCGCCAAAGCTATTATAGGACCAGCTGCGCGTTTTGGAATCGCGAAAGTTCCATTTTACGGCGGCGTCGTGGGTGGGACTGGCTTCGGCAGGTTCACGGTCTATTTTTTTTGTTTCCGAACTGCAATTGATTAACAAAACTACGAACGTCGCGACGGAAAGTCGCAAGACCCATTTCTTCATCACTGCCTCCAAACCCCATTCGATCAAGGTTTTTAGTTCGAAACAAAGTCTTACGACAGCCTTCAGGGATTATGGACTTAGATCCAGACTCGATAATTTTAGCAGATGGGATGCGCGAAGTTGACACCCCATTCGGACCCGAAAATTTGGTCACAAAATTATTTAAAGCTAGCTGGCATTTCCCTTCATAAACCCTTAAATAGGGCTCCAAGTCCAAAAATGGCTGATCACACGTCAGAATCTTAGGCACCCGAAAGGTCTCTGCGTCACCCATCTTGAAAGTATTTTGGCATGTGAACCAAACCAGCTTCATCACCGGGAAAACAGTTGAAAAAATCTTTCTGGACCACGTATTGTAACAATATGCAAATACAGAAGCCTATTCTTATTGGCTGGGGTTTGTCTCTGGCCGCTGCGATTTCCTTCACTTCTTACAATATGTCCCAGTGCTCTGGGGCTGCGTGCGGTCAAGTCGGCATGGGCGAATTTTTTATAGCCTTTGTCGCGGGCTTCGTGCAGTTGTTGACGACTGCTCTTTACAAATTGATGGCTGCGCGGGTTCGGACAGGGTCACGTCAAATAATTGCACCGCCCATCATTCTTATGCTCCCATGGGCGGTGCTGTGTTTTTCAATTGTGCCACAAATGCCAGACTCACCGAGATTAATTGCCATTTATATAGGTTTTGTCGGTGTGGTTTCTTTGTCTCAAACCATCGTTTGTAAACTCACCAACGGGTCTTAGCGAACTCCTTCTAGGGTGCCTAGGGTCGGAGTCCACTTTTTCAAACTAATGGAGTTCGAGGCTAGCTCACGCTTTGTTTGAATGTCATTGTGTGTACTGGAGCTCAATAAGGATTGGCTGTGGTGTTACGCCGAAGTTTTTAATGGTCAGAATAGATTTTTTGGTTTTTGGATCAACGGTGATCGAATAGCTCATATCCCCTGCCTGGCGAAATGTTGCATCAGCCAGAGCGTTTCGGTAATAAATCATT
>CALCCV010000242.1 GCA_937900305.1 uncultured Pseudobdellovibrionaceae bacterium
GAGTCGAGTGGTCTTTCGGTTTTAAAACTTCATGATGCCTCAGATGGCACAACGTTTAGTGACGTTGTAAACTTTCTTACTAGTAGCGCAACTCCTTATGCGTGGACAGTACCAGCTGACAATGTCTCAACAGCGAAGCTGCGAATTTCTGCCACAGACTTGGCTGGAAATTCTACGACAGCAACGACTACGGCCTTTACCATTGATGCCACAGTCCCAGGCCCCCCCACTGCGGTTTTATCAGGGGCTCCGACTCTCGCGAGTGCCGCGTTCGATGTGACGGTGACCTTTAGTGAGTCCGTGACGGGTCTTTTAGCTTCTGATTTTACCGTGACAAATGGCACGGCCTCAAATCTTGTAGCAACCAGTGGTGGCCTTTACACGATCACGGTCACGCCAAGCATTGCAGCCGGAGCCTCAGGAGTTACCACCGTGAAACTTCCCTCTGGCACAGTGGTTGATTTATCAAGTGACCCAAATGTCGCTGATTCAAATACACTTTCAATTACCGTGGATAAACAAAAACCGACGGTTTCTCTTAGCTCAGCTTCGCCAGATCCAACAAATGCGGATGTTACAGTCACCGTAACATTTTCAGAAAGTGTCACAGGATTCACGTCAGGTGATGTGTCCGTGACCAATGGTTCGGTCTCTTCGGTTGCAGGCAGTGGTACGACGTACACCCTCGTCATCGCAAATAGCATCGCAGCTCAAAACACGGGAACACTCTCCATTTCAATTCCAGCTGGTGGCGCCACAGATGCCGCCGGCAACACCAATGATGCCACTTCTTCATCTCTCACACGAGCCATCGACAAAGTCGGGCCCACGGTGAGTTTAACGTCAGCCTCGGCCAATCCGACCAACACCACATTTGCTGTAACAGCGACTTTAGGCAAAGCCTCAAGCAACTTTTCCGTGGGTGATATCACGGTCAGTGGCGGGAGTGCTGCAAATTTCGCTTCCAGCTCGTCTGTCGTGTACACGTTTAATGTCGTACCAGATGCGCAAGCCTCATCTCCTGGAACTGTTTCTGTTTCGATAGCGGCAGGCACTTTAACGGACTCAAGCCTAGGAAACGCAAATCCTGTCTCAAATACACTCACTCGCACAGTTTCAGAAATCTCGCAAAACTGGAGTACCGCACTCACGTCTTCAGACCCAGCAGTTTTACCTGTCGTTGCTGGAGTGGCATCGCTTAGCTCTACGAATCTTACGCAAACTGACTTTACTGCGGGTACTCACGTCGGGACTTTGTATGATGCGACGGCGGGGAAGTTGACTTTGAGTTCGACACTGCCGAGTCCGAAAGGTCTCGATAGTGGTTGGACTCCCAAATGGAATAACATCGTAGGTTATTGGCCAATGAACGGTGATTGGGGCGATCACTCATCGCTAGGAGCAAACGGTGCCACCGCCGTTGGCAGTGCCGCTTTTGCAGCCAGTGGAAAAGTTGGCCAAACAGGTGCATTTCCTGGAGGCACAGACTACTCGTCTGTTACCGATGCAGTCCCTTTGCAGCTCACAGGTAACATTACGTTCGGAGGGTGGTTCAAAACTTCGGGCACCAATGACTACTCTGGAATTATGACAAAAAGTATGAACGCCTCCCCCATAACAGGCTATGGTCTTACAATCTCAAATACGTCAAAAGTACGATGCAATATTGTTAACACTCACCCAACTACCTTGGGAGTGGTTAATTCAACAGCTTCAGTTGAGGATGGGAAATGGCATCATGCACTTTGCATTTATGACGGAAGCTACGTTTATATATACATAGATGGACAGCTCGAGGCGAAGGCAGCCTATAGTAGTGGAATGACGACGAGCACAGAACCTTTGCGAATAGGTTCTGATGGGGGAACATCTTCAAGATATTTCAATGGCTCTTTGGATGAGCTTGCAGTCTGGAATGTCTCTTTAACGGCGGCGGAGGTAAAATATATCTATGATAGACAAAACCCCAACTCCGCCCAGTCCGAGCTTGATTCTTCATGGACTCCACATTGGGGTAACCTTGTTGGGTATTATAATTTCAATGCTGACGGTTCGGACTCTTCAGGAAATTCAAGGACACTCACCGCGAACAATGGAGTGGCTCCGGTCAGCTCTAATATGAAACTGGGATCAGCAAGTGCTAGCTTCGATGGCACAGACGACTACTTCTCGAACACGTCAGCAAACTTCCGCTCATCAGGCGCCATATCTGCCTCGGCATGGATCTATCCAACATCCAATGCGGCTAACTCAATAATATTAAGGGAAGGTGCTGGTGTTGACGAACAGTATTCGCTTTTTCGTAAGACGACCGGCGCTTTGTACACTCAAGTCTATTGCACCGATACAAGTGTTTTCACAACATTTGCATCACCAGATAACCTTTTGCCGCTCAATGAGTGGCATCATGTCGCTTTGATTAGAGATGCTTCGCTAAACTACTCACTTTTGATCGATGGAAAAGTTGTCGGAGCTGGGCAAATCACGTGTCCTATTCCCATATCGGCCACGACCTTCGTAGTCGGAGGATCTCCTTCACAAAGATTTACGGGATTTATCGACGAACTTGCAATTTGGGCGACCACTCTGACCAATGAAGAGGTCGTGCAAATATATACCAAGCAAGCCTTCAAGTTTGGTGGCCTTTACAAGTCACCTATAAGCCAGGTGCCTTCGACGTCTTCGTTCTCAAAATCGAAATGGATGACGGCACTTCCATTTCTCAAAGAACTTCCCGGCGACACGAATGCCGACGCCACGCCTGACAGTGAGTCTGCCGCAGAGTACTCAGGACTTTTGGCAAATCTAGGGACAAATCTTGAAGGACTGTGGCGCTTCAATGAAGGCTCTGCCGGAACAGTCACGGGATCCTTGGATTTTGCAGACAGTTCTGGGAAGTCCCGTCATATGAGTAAAACGGCAGCTGGGGTAACTTTTGGACAGGCTGGTATTTTAAAAAATGCCTTAACCCTAGATGGGTCGTCCGGTGGATCAAATGTCGCTGCCAATTTTGATACAGGCGCTTTGACAGAAGTCACGGTTTCTCAGTGGGTTAAAAATAACTCACCTACTGTAACTGCAACCCAAGTCATATTTTATCGAAGTGGTCCTAAACTTGAACTATTTGTTTCGAGTGATGGGGCCTTTCGTGCCTGGATAAATAATAGTGGTGGATGGCATTCGGCTGCGATTTCACCTATCTACACGGATTGGAATCAATGGCATCATCTTGTTGCCACATATGATGGCGCCAACGTTAAACTTTACCGAGATGGGATGTTAATAAAAACGTCTTCAGCCGAGACGGGGGCAATTCCCACCGGAGCCGGAGGGGTGAGGATTGGCTATGAAACTAACAATAACTACTGGAACGGAACTATTGACGAAATTGCGATGTGGAGTCGAACTCTCTCCGCCGGCGAAATCCTCCAACTCTACCGCAGAGGCGCCAACCGCAACAAACTCCAATTCCGCACCTGCACGCAATCTGACTGCTCGGATAAAACAGATGCCGATTGGGTCGGTCCCGATAAAACGGCGTCGAGTTGGTTCTCTGAACTCCACAATATGGCGGCTGTCGCTTCAACAGGAGATGGATCAGGAGTCATCAACCTAACCGCACCACTTTTAGATTTTAGTAAATGGATTGCCGCAGTGACGGGTTGGACATTTGCACCAACGCCAGCAAGATATTTTCAATACCGAGCGCTGATGGAATCCGATGATGTGAACAATCTTTGCTTGGATGGTTCAAGCGCAGCCACGCCCTGCATGCCGGACATCACCTCGGTGACTCCAACGGCAGAGCTCAGTCCAGCACCTTATATCACATCGGCAACGGGCACTTCCTTTTACACCTCGATCTCGTCGTTGAGTTTTACGATTTCGGGAACCTGTGCTTCAGATGCAAGCCATCCTGTAAAATACCAACTCTCAAAAGATGGCGGTTCAACATATCAATACTA
>CALCCV010000243.1 GCA_937900305.1 uncultured Pseudobdellovibrionaceae bacterium
CAACTTTTCCCGAACGGACACTGGAACGATGAAGAATGCCAAGAATCACCGACTTTGCGACACCGAATTGTTCAGCGATTTGTGCAGCGGAATGGCGTTTCTCGAGAAATAGGTTGCAAATTTCAGCTGAATTTAAGAGTTTCGGATTGACGTTTATTTGAATGGAATCAATGAGATAACCTTGGTTCGTACCGATTTCGGCTTGGTCAACCAATTTTGCTCCTCGAAATTGGTTCTTAAGTAAGCGAAATCACTAAATAAAACGATTCCAGCGTCACCCAAAAAGGTGCGTTCAAGGAGCGTTTGAGCAAACGTTGTTTCTGCGGGGAAAAATACAAAAAAATAAAAATAAGCGATCCATGCCAACCGGCGGTTGGTAGGAGGCCCTCGCACGTCCAAATTCTGACTCGCGGCCGCTTTGTCTGTAGTGGCGGCGTTGAGCTTGTCGGTGATTTTAGATTTGCTGCGCCTTACACTTCCGCAGATCTAGCGCTCTTTGCCTTGAGCGGCTTTCGATTCAACAAACCATTTTCGACCCGATCCAACCATCTTAGTTCTAACTCGAACGACTGAACCGTAAAATCCACCATAAGACGGCCAGCCACATGCATTGCCCCGGAGCCACCATCAAAGGATTTTAAAGTCGCTTTTTCTCTTTTCAGCTCGTTCTCTAAAAATGACCGGCGCGATTCAATGATCTTCCTGAGGGCGGGTTTAGTAAGATGAGAAGATAGGGCCATCCAAGTCAAAAATGGAGGTGGTGGTCGTTGGGTCGCCCAAGTCTCCTTTGAGAGATTTTCCGCCAAAGACTCAAAGCCCTTCTCATTGACCCGAAACTTGGTTCGATCCGGCCCTAAGAGAGGATCAGAGTCCTTAGCCTCCTCGATCATCTTTAGTTCCTGCAGTTTCTTAATCGAATAATACACTTGAGGCCGAGAGATCTCAGCCCAATCGTGGACATCTCGTTCCTCTAATGTCGATACCAACTGATAACCGTGCATAGGCTCTTCAGAGAGCACGCTCAAAACGACCAAATCGGGTAAAGTCAGCGATTTTGTTTTCATTTATCCTGCTGTAGTTTCCGCAATCGGCTCCAATACCACCATTTTCTTTGGGTCTTGGGAAGTCTTGGATTGTTCGCCTGAGCAACTGCGCACCGGAAAACATCAAGTACACAAATGTCATGAGTGACCTCGGTCATTTCACAGAGACTCAGATACATCGTTTTAGGATCTTTCCCTTTTAGCTCCTGCACCGAGCGAATCCCAAGCACTGCAAAGTCCCTGACAGTTTCTTTTCCCACCGACTCCAAATCTTCCAACCGCCGCGCATCAACAGCCATATAAACTCCTGTTGTCATCTAGTCTAATTTATACTAGATGATTGAGTCAATTCACTTTTAAGGAGCCAATATGAAGAAAATAGCGCCAACACTGATTGTTGAAAGAGTCGAACCTTCAATGAGGTTTTTGATTGAACGACTGGGTTTTGAAAAATTGATGGACGTCCCTGGAGACGACGGACTTAATTTCGCTCTTCTTGGCAAAAATGATTTAGAGATTCATCTCCAAGCAAAAGCCAGTGCCGCAAAGGATTTGCCCTATTTTGGTTCAAGCGCCGGAGCTCCTTCCAGCT
>CALCCV010000244.1 GCA_937900305.1 uncultured Pseudobdellovibrionaceae bacterium
AAAAGGTGGATGCAATCCCAGAGCAAGAGCGAACGCAAGAAATGAGACACCTCTTAGAGACAGTGGAGGTTCACCTCACTGCAACCAAACGTCCCCATTGATTTTTGCGCAAACTCAGATTCAGACGACGTCCGCACTCGCTACGCAATTTTACCAAAGCACTTGACCCCGAAACCATCCTCTGATGACTGAACGCTTTCTATCTCGGAAAGGTCCCATCATGAAAACAGCAGTCCTGGCCCTCACCCCGCTCGTCGCTCTCCTCTTCTCTCTCAACTCCTCGCTGGCTGCGACTCCTGCGACGGTCACCGATTCGCTCGCGAGCTTCTATCAGGGCACCTGTACGCCGGATGGCCGCATCTGTGGACACTTTGCGCCGACCGAAATTCCTGTGCATGCCGTCGCTTCGTATTTGAAATCAGCGCAACATTCGATTCGCATTGCCACGTACAATATGGATGTTTTGGAATACACTGATTTGTTAATCGACAAACTCAATGCCGGCGTGAAAGTGGAGTTTGGTTTGGACTATAAACACGCCGTGGAAGGCCGATCTGTTTGGAGTAAACTTCCTGCGCACGCGAATTTGAAACGATTGAGACTGCCCGTCCTTCGCGGTGGCAATCCCCAGATGCACAACAAAATGATTCTCATTGATGACCAGATTGTGCTTTTTGGTTCGGCGAATTTCACTTACTCGGGGCTCGTCGCGAATTATGAAAATGTGATGGCCATCAAAGACGCATCCACCGTCGCTAAATTTCGGGCTGAATTTGAGGAGCTGATGGCCAATGCCGATGAGGCCTGTCGTTTGTTTGGAACGCCAGCTAGTGGCTGTGGTCAGGCCAGTGAAACCTGGGATGAAAACTTCAATTTGATGACCACAGAAGCTCGCTTGCCGGCCAATGTTTTTAAAACTTCGACGACCTGCCGACGAGTCGCCCAAGATCTGGGCCGCGGCGGAGCTGGATTTTTGGATGAACGCAATTTACCCAAACGAGATTTCCTGTCGTGCCTGAAGCCGGGCCCCTTTCAATCCAACTTAACCGCGCTCTTTGATCACATTCGTAAAACTGAAAAGTACGTTGATGGCACCCGCACAGATTCGGCGGCGATGGAGTCAAAGATTCATCCCAAGAATGAGATTGAAACTTACTTCAGTCCTGAAGACGACACCGAACGCGTGATCGTTGATGAGCTGAAAAAAACCTTAGTCCATCCGAAAACTTCGTTTGCATTTTTGGCGACGAATTTTATCACCAATGGCCGTATCGCCGAAACGCTGGAAGAGATGCACGATCAAGGTGTGCGCGTGGTGGTGTTTATCGATCGCGGTCGTTATTACGATCCCAATTTTCAGCAGCAGATGGCGATCTTGAAAAAAATTGGAGCTATGGTTTTTGACAACCAACTCACCGGCCCCTACGGCTGCAATCACAACAAAATGGCCATCGTCGGTGCCGGTACTGGCCACGGTGATGCAACAGAGTTGACGCTCATCAATGGTTCGGCCAATTGGTCCTCATCAGCGTTTCGCAAAAATGACGAAAATGTTGTCCTGCTCCGCCAACAAGAAGCGATCGCCATTTATTCGCGCGAAATTTTATCGCAACACTTTGTTTATCAATTTGCACAGCAGTCCCAAAGTTCGGCGTGGCTTGATTTTAAAGAGTACCTCACTCTCCGCATCCCGTGTTTGACGGCATTGCTAGTGCCCGGCGAATCTTGCGTGACTTCGAACGGAGCCACTTGGCAGCCGGAACTCAAATCCACGGCGATTCTCTCGCTAGAAAACGCGCCGGTAGATGCGAACCAAGAGCAGCTATGGGCATGGGTTGCGCGCGCCGATGGTTCGACCGCATTTTTGCCGCTGTTCACTCACGAAGTTTTTGCCGGCCGCTGGTTAACAACGGTGATGGCCGCTCCCGGGTCGATCGTTAAGTTTAAATTTCTGAAAACGCCGAAGGCCTGGGACCCCAACTTTCAACCTCCCAAAGGTGAGTGGTGGGAGTATGACGGATCCACCAACCGCGAGCTCACCGTTGCTCCACTCGCCGTGCACATCGTGAATGGAATTTACAAATGGGGCCAAAATTAATTTCCTCAAAACCTGCTGTATTCTGCAAATAGCCACCAAAGCTGTGGTCTCCCACAAAATAAAACCGTGAAACAAAAATCGAATTTAGCGCGCAGACTCTGTGCGAACGGGCGACGCTTCGCCCGGCAGAGTGGGGCAAGAGTTCGTCAAAATCAGATAACCGGTTGGGATGAACGGCACATATCCATTTGTTTTTGGGGGAACTCCGATTTTCATTGGGTCGCCGAAGAGACGTTGCTCTTCATCGATGACCTCGGCTAAGGCCGCTTCGGTGTCGATGACACTCGATTTTTCGTCGAACGTTGTCGGGTAGAGGTTACCAGATTCGTCCCGGCGAAAAATGGTGACGGTTTTAGCTTGTGGATCGATGTGAAGCCGATCAGCGACATTTTTTTTGAGAAGCTGAAGGCGAGCTGTCCCCGCGCGCTCTCTGGCCATCAACATAGCCGTGGCAGCTTTTGAAAAGTGAGCGGCTTCCACATCCTTTTTCCACTGTTCGATTTGCAGCGCGACGCCGCCGAAGTTTTGGCCGGCGATACTATCAACGTCGAGGGCTGTGTTGTGATTGAACCCCATATCGGACATTTTCGTGGTCTTTGCCCAAACCCCTCGCGTGGTTTCCCGAAAGAACTTGAGCACTCCGTTGCGACTCCCGCCGCTAATTCGATCTTGTAGCGTGTGGAGAGCTCCTTCGGGTGAAATCACAGCGGGCAAAGTCATCTCAGGAATTAAAACCGTGTTGCCAAAGGAATCGAGCATCTCTCTCGTCGTACCACTGTCGTAAGACGTGCCTTTGATCAGCGACATGGGTTTGCCGTCGCTGCCCAAAAGAATCGTGCCGTCGGCATTCCTCAACACGGCTCTTTCGGGCAACGTCTTTCCGATCACGTCTTCTTGAAATCCTTTGAAGGGCCCGTTGTGACCATAAATCACCTTCAATTGCTCGATAAAATCTCCGCGCGTGATGATTCGATTTTGGAGATCTTGAACTAGACTCGCAAGACCCACCAATTCGTGAAGTGGGCCTTGCAGGCCCGGATCACTCAGGGCCCGAATCAATGCTTCCCGCTGATCGGAATTTCTCAAATCGACTTCGTCCGTGATAAATTTAAAATTTTTGCCAGGATGAGCGGCTCGAAGCTCTTCGAAAGCTGAAGAGACGATGCAATTGCCATTTCCAGATATTCCTTTGAGAGTTTCGTTAAGTGCATTGGGGTCTGTGGCGAGCAATTCTTGCCAAGCTTGTGGGTGCTTGCCGAGATCACTTCGCAAAATCCCTTTCACAAGAGGGTCGACCTTCAGATTTGCTTTTTTCAAAATCAAAACGTCATCGGGATCAAGGATTGCGGTGATGTGATCTTCGAGATGAAGGATGTTCCACCGCTCTTTTTCTGTAAGCTTGTCGTAAGTGAATCTCTGCTTCAACTCTTCGATCAGATCTTCGGCATTTTTTGCGCGATGCCCAAGGAGCTTTGTCCGCAAGCTATTCTTTAAAACTCGCAATCGACTCAAAACTGCGGGGTTCGTTAAACCTTCGCCCGCAATGGCCAAACCAATATCGCAACTCAATTTGGCCTGATCATTGGGAGCTACGCAAACCATGAATTGGTTCGCCAACCGCTTTGTTTCAGCCAGCGATTCATCGGTGAATTTCGATCCCTTCATCTGAGAAATTTTTTTCTGAATGCAAGCAATTAACTTTGGCTGACTCGAAACTTGAGTTTTTTCAGACAAACACTCCCGCCGGGCCTGTTGGCGAAGCTCGTTGCGCTCGGCCTGGCGAAGCAAATTTTCTTTTTGCGTCTGGCGCACCCACATCCCAAAACTTTGCGCCATCCCGCCAATGATTTCATAAAAGCCTTTCGGGGGATTCTGGCCTTTTCGGCGAATGCAGGCCTGGATTCCATCGCTCACCGCCCGGCGGGCCAGATTTTCGGCCAGACCTGGGTCAGCGACTTTGAGCCCAATTTTTGTTTCGGCATTCCGAAAATCCGTATCGAAATCTCCGACGCACTCTGCGGACCATTCGCGATAGGCTTGTGGAATTTCCTGACTTCGATCAAAGACATCCAAGTCGAGTGTAAAAGCCCCTTTCACCGCAGCCCCACACCCTTTCACCCATCGTTCCGAAATCGGCGTCTGCACGGCCTCTTTGGAGCAATCGAGAGTATTCCAACTTCCCATTTCTTCGCATTTATAAAAAGAGCGACGGCTCTCACACACTCGCATGAGTTCCTTGGTGGCCGGATCAGAAGGGCATTGAAACAGTGGTGCTGCAACCGCCGAGATTGGCAACCCCATGGATAAACTCGCGAAGAGGACCGCAAATAAAAACAGCATCCTCTCTATTTTAACTCAAAGAAATTAGGAATGGAAATGGTGGAAAGGCCGACCCACCGTAAGGTCGAGAGCCTATTGAAAATTTTTGGCGACACCGATGTAAGGTAAATTTCGATAGAACCCTTCGTAGTCGAGGCCGTACCCCACCACAAATTCATTTTTAATTTCAAAGCCAACAAAATCCAACTGACAAGGGACTTTCAGGGCTTCTGGCTTATGAAGGAGCGCCACCGTCGTCAAAGATTTGGGTTTGCGAACTTTGAGAGCTTCCTTCAAATAATTCATCGTGATG
>CALCCV010000245.1 GCA_937900305.1 uncultured Pseudobdellovibrionaceae bacterium
GTTGGGGGGTACTGATTGATAGAGCAAGGGTGGTGCCAGAGGTGAAAGGGCTTTGTTGGTGGAGATGAGGGAGAGGGAATGCAAACCTGTTTCGCGTTGAAACGATTTTGATGAATTTTTCTGATTCTGAGGCGGTGGAGTTTAGTCAGTGGTGGCCAATTTTGGTCTGGATTTTAGGCTGACTCTGGAGAATCAGCCGTCTTTTTTTGATACGACCTAAGCGGTTTTTGATTTAGTTCCAGGGATTGGGGGTAGTTTTGCGATTTCGACTTGATGGGCAGAGTGATCTGGTCCGTAGCCATTGTGTTGGACATACTCTTGTTGGCTGTAATCATCGACCTGGATTGCTTCCCAGCGCAATCGATCGGCCTTCGCGAGCTCCTCATACTCGGCTTGAGTGATGATGTTTTTTTCTAAGGCTGCTTTTGCGGCTGCATCACCGCGCAACTTAGGGATTGCTTTTGATTTTACGGCTGCGCGAACTTTTCTTTCAATGGCCTCCGCGAATTTCACTGAGGTGAAGGCTTCTTCGAGCAAACCCAGTTGCTGGGAACGCTCGCGCGGGACGTGAATTCCTTCGGTGTGCCGAGCGCGAAGGTCGATGTTATTCATCACTTCATGGGCAATGGTGTGAGTTTGCTGATCTGTGGCTTCATCCGCAAAGGAGTTCAGTTTCGCCCACTTCAAAAGTGGACCTCGAAAGAACCAGCCCAGTCCGGGAGGAGCTAAATTGGCAAAGAGACCTTCAAATCCTTTTTGGATTTCATAAAACGCGTGTTTCATTGCAAAATGAACGAAGGGTAAATCCTCTGCGCGGCGGCCTTCTGCTTCATAACGGCGAAGGATCGAGGTGCCAATGTACATCCATGACAGCACATCAGCAAACCGACCTGTCGTTTTGCCCTTGAATTTCAAATTGCCTCCGAGTGATCCCATCGCGATATCTGTCGTGATTGCAAACGATGCAGAGGCCCAACTTAACATGCGATAGTAGCGTGCGGTGGGACCACTGACTGGCGAGCTGGCGAGGGCTCCCCGAGTTAGGCTGAGAACAAACGATCGAAACAAATTGTGAATGATATGGCCGACGTGACCAAAAAAGGCTTTGTCGAACGCTTTGGAATCTTTTGCCGCGATGGCAGAGACTTCGTCAAACGCATAGGGGTGAGCTCGCAAAGCGCCCTGCCCAAAGATGATCAGTGTTCGCGTCAGAATATTCGCGCCTTCGACGGTGATGCCAATCGGAGTTCCAATATACAAATGAGCCAGTAAATTTTTCGGACCGCGCGAAATACCCGCGCCGCCCGCGATATCCATTCCGTCGTTGATGATTTTCCGCGCCAGTTCAGTTTGATAGTATTTTGCCATGGCGGTGATGACGGAAGGCTTCAGTCCTTTGTCGATGGCACCGAGTGTGTATTTGCGAGTGGCCTCCATCAAATAGACATAACCTCCAATTCGAGCGATCGGATCTTCGATTCCCTCGAATGACCCGATGGGAACACCAAATTGTTTTCGAACCGAAGCGTAAGCACTCACCACTCGCAGAACCATTTTTGAACCACCGACGGATTGGGCGGGAAGAGAAATTCCTCGACCGGCGGCCAAACATTCGTTGACCATCTGCCAACCGCGACCCACGCCCTCCAGTCCGCCAACCACAGTGTCAATTGAAACAACGACATCATGACCTTGAGTGGGACAGTTGTGAAAAGGGACGCCCATGGGATCATGTCGACGCCCGACGATAACTCCGGGTAAATTGGCTGGAACTAGCGCCGCAGTGATGCCCAGATCTTCGCCTTTTCCCAAGATCTGGTCTGGATCTTTCAATCGGAAGGCGAGTCCAATGGTGGTGGCAATCGCCGCCAGAGTGATCCAACGTTTGTTCCAATTCAGACGGATGTAAAGTTTGCCGTCATTGCCTTTGAAGAGCACACCATTTGAGGTGATCGATGAGGCATCGGAGCCAGCATTGGGCTCGGTCAGTGCGAAGCAGGGAACTTCTTCGGCCGAAGCCAACTTGGGAAGCAGCCGTTTCTTTTGTTCTTCGGTGCCGTAATGAACTAAAAGCTCTGCGGGTCCCAAGGAGTTTGGAACCATGACCATGATCGACATGGCAACTGAGCGGCTCGACAACTTTTGAATCACTTCACTGTTCGCCAACGCGGAAAACCCCAGGCCACCATATTCCTTTGGTATGATCAGGCCGAGAAATTTTTCTTTCTGAATAATTTCCCAGGCGGCGGGTGGAATCTCGCGTGTCTCCCAAAGTTTCCAATCATCGACGGCGTTACAAAGACGCTCGACCGGGCCCTCCATGAAAGCTTTTTCTTCAGCACTGAGATTTGGATAAGCTTCATTCATCAATTTTTGGAAATCCGGTTTGCCCGAAAAGAGATCTTTTTCTACCCAGACCGAACCGGCCTCAATGGCATTTTTTTCGGCCTCCGAAATCGCGGGCATGATCGGCGCTAAAATTTTCAAAACTGTCGGTGAAACTAACATGCGGCGAATCGGAGGAATTGCAAAAATAAGAAGGACAGCCGTGATTCCGATAGTGAGAGCGATCGGTGCTGCAAATCCCCAGAGCACGGCGATCGTCACGATCGTCCAAAGAAAGAGTGGCGCACCTAAAAAACCGAGTGCTACAACTGCGAAGAGTGCTCCTATCACCGCAAGACCAGCGATGTCTTGCTCGAGAAACAGACCGAAGAAAGGTAGTGAATCCATAAAATGCCCCCTGGCTTAATCAATCGCACTTAGAATCTCAAAAACGCATCTATCAAAATCATCTATCAATCATATCTATCAACTCCTATTTCGAACTAGCATTCACGTTGTCTTTGCGAGCAGCTTCCATCAGTTTCTCCATGGAGTGTTTATAAAATGTCTCTGCTTTGGGATCATTCAGCATGCGCTTGAAGTGGTGGTAACCTAACACAAACGAATAAATCGACCACGCAAACTGATCGACATCCAATCCGGCTTTGAAGTGTCCTTCGTCTATGGCCATCTGGGTCGCGCGCGAGACATTTGAAATTAGATCCCGTTGGGCCTGCTGAACAAAGTCCCTCAAACTTCCCGGTCGATCATCAAGTTCAACCGAGGCAGCGATTAAAATACTTCCACCGGGAAGAGAGGACTCTTCGTTCAAATAGCTAAACCAGTTTTCTGTCATTTGGATCAATCGAGGCTCGCCCCGTGGAGCTTTAAAAGCGGGGCGCATGACGACATCGACAAAGTGCTGTGTGGCTCGCTTTAAAACTTCGAGTTGCAGTTGATCCTTGGCCGCGAAGTGGGCGAAGAGCCCACTTTTAGACATGCCCACCGATTTCGCCAACTCACCAATCGTGAGTCCCTCAATCCCATGAACGCTAACAATTTTCAGAGCTGAAGCGAGAATCAGGTCCTTGGTGGTTGAGGATTTGCTTGTATCTGTCTTCAGCGCTGTGCTCATGCTCTCAATAATAGCACGACCGATCGTTCTGTAAATACTTCGATGTGAAACATTCAAGATACATGCACTTTGGGCCCGGAAAACAAACCAAATTGAGACACGATCGGATCAAGGTCTAGTTACTTGCTCCGATAAAAAGTCTGACCTTGGGTGTGCATTTTATAAAGGAGTTGGGGAACCAGGAACGCCTCCCCAAAATCCGTTTGCAGGGCTTCGCAATTTTTGATCACTCGAGCGAGGCCCAGCGTATCGAGACACGAAAAAATTCCACCTGTGTGCGGACAAAATCCCCAACCGAAGATGGAGCCGACGTCCCCATCTTCGGGAGTTAACAGAACGCCTTCTTCCATCGCCCGAGTGGCCTCGAGAAGTTGGGCATAAAGGAGTCGAGATCTGACAGTTTCGGGGCTAAGTTCTTTTGACCTTGGAGGAAACAAATTTTTGAGTTCAGGCCACAAGAATTTTTTGCCACCCCCGTCGGGGTATTCATACAAACCTTTTTTGGCTTTGCGACCTGGGCGGCCGAGTTTTTGGACGAACATTTCGCCAATTTCTAAAGTTGCACGGGCCGAAGTGCTGCCAGTGTCTTCGACCGTTTGTTTGGCAACGTGATAGACGAGATCTAAGGAGACCTCATCGGCGACGGTCAGCGGCCCGACGGGCATTCCGATTTGTTTGCCACAGTTTTCAATGAGCGCGGGGCCGACGCCTTCTTTTAGCAAATTGAATCCCTCATTCACGAACGAAGTGAAAACTCGTGAGGTGTAAAATCCTCGGCCGTCATTCACAAGAATCGGAGTTTTTTTAAGTAGTCTGACAAAGTCTAAACTCCAGGCGACACTCTCTTCGCTCGAGTCGCGACCGCGAATGATTTCGACGAGCGCCATTCTTTCAACGGGTGAAAAGAAATGGAGACCGACAAAACGCTTAGGGTTTTTTAAATATTCGGCCAAGCCCGAGATGGGCAGGGTCGAGGTGTTTGAGGCAATCAAACAGTCATTTCCCACGACTTTGCAGATTTCACCGAAAACTTCTTTTTTAATTTTGCGATCTTCGATCACGGCTTCGATCACGAGATCACAATCCGCGAAGCTCCCAAAGGATTCGGTGACACAGACTCGATCGAGAATTTCAGTTCGTTTGGCCTCTGCCAGACGCCCTTTTTCGACGTCTTTTTTTAAAGTCGTCGAAATCCACTCTTTGCCGGATCTCGCAAATTCAAGGTTTGCATCTTTGAGAACCACCTTCAGGCCGGCCTGCGCTGAAACCAGCGCAATTCCTCGACCCATCATTCCGGCGCCGATGACTCCCAGAGTAAGAAAAGATTTAGGGGCGGGACCTTTTGGACGTTTGCCACCGCTATTCAATTCATTGAGCGAAAAAAAATAAGTTCGAGTCATCGCATTGGCTTCCGGACTTTTTAAAACTTTTTCGAAGTAGCGAAGTTCGATGGCCTGCCCTGTATCAAACGGCATTGCGCAGCCCTCATAGACGCTAGAGATCAGGGCTTGCTGAGCAGGATAGTTGCCGAAAGTTTTCTTTTTTAAAAAAGCATTGGCGCCAATAAACCAGTTGTTCCAATCGGCAGTGCCCGGTTTTAAACCTGGCATCCGGAATGTCTTTTGATCCCAGGGGGCCGTGACCTGCCTATTTTTAGCAATAAACTCTTCGGCCAAAGTCATGGCTTGTTCCTTACTGGAAACGAGGGCATCGATCAATTTGTTTTCCAGAGCTTTTTCGAAGCTGAGTTTGCGACCCTCTGACATGAGCGGAAGGGCATTGGCGACTCCGATGAGTCTGGGCAATCGTTGCGTGCCTCCTGCGCCCGGAATCAATCCGAGTGTAGTTTCGGGCAAAGAAATTTTGGCAGCTGGATTTTGAATGGCGACGCGATGATTGCAGGCGAGGGCGAGTTCGTAACCTCCGCCGAGCGCGTTGCCGTTGATGATTGCAACGACGGGCCGGGTGTCTTTTTCAAGATCTCGCAAGGCTTTGATCAGTTCGCGAGCGATGGGTCCCATTCGATCGAGTTCGTGAAATGGCATCAGCGATTTCAGATCAGCGCCGGCAAAAAATTCTTTGTGCTCGCTGGTGAGAATTAGACCCGCCCACTCCTTGTTTTTCAAAAACTCTTGAACTCGTTCGTGGAACTCGTGAATTGATTTTTGATTCCAAACGGGCATTGACTTGTCACTCGGATCTACGAAGAGCAGGGCAATGTTTTTTTTGGAGGTTGCGTATCTCATGCGCGAGATCGGAAGAGCACACGTCTGAACTCCAGTCACGGCTACA
>CALCCV010000246.1 GCA_937900305.1 uncultured Pseudobdellovibrionaceae bacterium
GGCTGAGAGTCCCACCAAGATTTCCAAAGATGGCGATGGTTCGTTGTCGATTTTTTCGATTGATGGCCGATGCGACGGTAGATTCTTTGACGTCAACCACACTGGCCAAAGGCACCATTTGGCCACGATTGTTTCGCACCGAAAGTTCTCGAATGCGCTCGGATGGGGGACGGTTCTCATCTTCCATTTTGACTCTGATATCATATCTGTGGCCAGCTTTCTCGAAATTGCCGGCGATCGTGCCTCCCAACATGATGTTGATGACCTCGCCGATACTGGCGACGCTCACCCCGCGCTCAGAAGCCTTCTGTCGATTCGGTATGATTTGCACTTCAGGCGCGCCAATTTGTAAATCGGAATCCACATCCTTTAAAATATTCTGTGCCTTTAACTCGTCGATAATGAGACGAGAATATTCACCCAGTTTTTGCCAATTGGGCCCTTGAATTCCAAACTCGACGGGAAAGCCCCGTCCACCGCTGAAGCCTTGGGTGGAGGGATCCTGGACCACTGGTTTAGCTTCGGGCAAAGCGGTATTTAAATATTTGCGAACGACTTCGATGAATTCTTGCTGACTGAGTTCTTTTCCACTCTCAGCATCTTTGCCGCGTTGGCCTTTTGGTTTCATCTCGATGAACAACATCGCGCTGTTGGTTTCTCCACCAGTGAAACCTCCGGCCATGGCAAAAACCGAATTCACTTCACTTCTACCTGCGAGATACTTTTCGACAATGGCCACTTTGTCGTCGGTGAAAGAGATGGCCGATCCCGGTTTATTGGTGAGTTGAATACTCAAATTGGATTGATCTTGGGGAGGTTGAAATTCCCCTTTCAGTTGGGTCACCAAGCCCATGCTGGCGACAAAAAACAAAACGGCGGCACCGATCGTTTTCCATCGGTGATTCAGAACAATCACGAGGCTGCGATGATAGCGGTCTCGCAACCATTCGAAGCCAGCTTCAAAGGCCCGACCTATGCGAGTGTGTCGTTCTCCGGAGTCGACAAACTGCGAGGCTCGCATGGGTGTCAACGTCAATGCCTCTAGCAGCGAGATCATTACGGCGGCACTCATGGTGACACCAAATTGATAAAGAAACTGTCCAATCAACCCATCCATAAATGCGATTGGCAAAAAGATGGCGACCAGGGCGACCGATGCAGCCATTGCCGCGAAAGTGATCTCTCGAGCTCCGATGAGGGCGGCCTCACGACGAGGTTTCCCCATCTCTTTGTGGCGAATGATATTTTCTAGAACCATGATGGCGTCATCGACGACGATACCAATGGCTAAACTGAGTCCCAGAAGCGTAAACGTGTTTAGAGTAAAACCCGCAAAATAGAGAATGATAAAACTTCCCAGCACAGAAGTGGGAATAGCCAAAAGCACATTGAGCGTCGATGACCAAGAACCCAAAAAAAACCAACAAACAATTGAAGTCAGCAGCGCCGCTAAGCCGAGAGTTAAAAGGAGCTCGGAAATCGATTCCTCAACAAACTTTGTCCCGTCGTAATTTACATGAAGGGATGCGCCTGACGGGAGAGATTTTTGTATTTTTTCAAGTTCCGTTTTTACTGCGTGAGAAACCGCAACGGCATTGGCACCGCGCTGTTTGACCACACCGAAGCCCACGGCAGACTGTCCGTTGGTGCGGGCAAATTGCAAGACATCTGAAGTTCCATCTTGAAGCCTGGCGACTTTGTCGAGGGTGATTGGCTGAAAGTTAGGACCACCACCGCGGGTGTTGATCAAAATTTTTCGAAAAGAGTCCACAGACTTTTCTTCGCCCAAAGTGCGCAAAGAATATTCCGTTTTGTTAGCTTCGGCACGACCGGAGGGGGGCTCTTGGTGCTCTTGTCGAATAGTTGTTACAATATCGGCGGGCGAGAGTGAATAGTTTTGCAATGATTTGTTGTTTAACCAAATGCGAAGGTTCGGATCTAAGTATCCCGGCATCCAAAGATTTCCAACGCCTGGAACTTTGGTCAGCTGATCGCGAATCTCGCCTTTCGCAAACACCATCAAATCTTGAAGGGGCATGTCGGGTGCTGATAGAGATAGCCACATGATCGGAAAATCTTCGGGATTGATTTTCATGATCACCGGAGGCTCCACCTCGGTTGGCAGAATTCCTTGGACCTGACTGACTTTGGCCTGGACATCTTGAAATGCTAAATCAATGTCACGATCCAAAGAAAACTCAATCCCGATTTCAGCGACACCAGTTTTGGCTGTAGAGGTCAGGTTTTTCACTCCCTGCACCGAGACCAGCACATCTTCGATGGGATCAATGACATCTGCCTCGATCACATCGGGGGATGCGCCTTCGTAACGAACAGTCAGCGAGATGAAAGGAAAGTCGACATCAGGAAGTTCACTGACACCCATACGTGTAAAACTGATCGCACCGAACACGATGAGCGCAAACATCAACATCCACGCAAAAACAGGACGACGAATAGAAAGATCAGACAAAGTCATCGTTTAACCTCCTTCATTAGGGCGGGAGGATACCGACCGGCGGCCAGTTGGAGATTTAAGTGATCAAGCTGACTGGCAAAGCGCGCCTGGTCCAAAGTTCTTCTCGTGACCCGCCACTCAGTCAGAGCCGATTGCACATCGAGATTTCGGGTCAGGCCTCTGCGGTAATCTCGCAAAATCAGCTGGTAGTTTTTTTCTGTCAGCTTGACGGTTTCATTCAGGGCTTTGACTTGGTCTTTGCGGGCTTGAAAACTGCGGTGTAAATTTCGAATTTCCTGTTCGGCTTTTTTGCGAGCTTGAGAAAGTTTGAGTTCCGCCTCGGATCGCTTTGATGAAGCTTCTCTGACCTGGGATTGGCGAATACCTCCTTCGTACAGCGGCAACGTCAATCTCAGCTGCACATCCCAATCGAGGCCTTTGGGAGTGCCGTCCGGGCGCGAAAAATAATAGTTGCCTAACAAATCCAAAGTGGGCCAATGAGCTCCTTTTGCAATTGAAACACTTTCGCTTTCAGACTGCGCGAGCTCCTTGGCGATTTCGATGTCCTCACGCTCTTCGATGTGGCCCAAAAAATCATTCACACTGATGAGATTGGTTTCAAGCGGAGCTAGCTCTGGATCCGATAGCGATTCGTCCGCCGGCAAACCTGTTATCGTTGCCAAGGTGACTTTTGCAACTTCGAGCTGACCAGACACCAATTGAATCTCTGCGGCTAACGAAGCTCGAGAACTCTGGGCGGTGATGGTTTCAGTGGAGCTCGATTCACCTCGACGAACGCGGGCTTGCAATTCTCCCACGCGCTCATCCATCAACTGACTTTGTGCCTTCAGATTAGTGAGGTCCCCTTGCAAAGCTAAAACTTGCAGGTAAGCACCGGCAACCTCACGATAGAGATTGGTGAGGGAGACGACTCGGGTTCGCTCTTGAACTCGCAAAAGATTTTTTTGTTGCCTCAAAACTGCAAACTCCCGAAAGCCGCGAAAAAGAGGTTGGGTCGCACTCAGACTGAACGTCTTCGATTCATTTGGATAGAGGGCATCGAGCGCAGGATCGTTCGGTGACGGTTGCAGCATGTAAGAGTAATTGGCGTTGATGGTGGGGAGAATTGCGCCCCTGACTTGATTTACGCGCTCAGTGGACTGTTCAACATGTTCCTGCTCAATTGCCACTGTTTCATTTTTTTGAAGCGCCATCTGAAAAGCAGATTCTAGCGTCGCCCCGTGAATCGTTGGGGCCGCCATCAAAAAAAACCATGTGGTGATGAATATAAAATTTCTCATGGTCGACAGTTTATGTCTGAAAGAAAGGAGGGAGTCCATCATGAGTGCAGAATGTCCAAGAGTTTGGCAACGGCCGGGGCTCCATAGGCCTCAAGGTCCCTTTTCCTTTCAAAGCTCAGGGAAATGAGCAAAAAAAAAGGGAACCCACTGGGCTCCCTTAACGGCCGCACCGAAGTGCGGCTCGGATTTCTGAATGCTTTTTGCGTTTCAGATTTGTTTCAGAGCAGACTATTCTGCTTTAAAGAGTGGCTCAGGCAGAATGAGCTGCTTGTCAGCTGTCAGTCCTGCTAAAGCGCCTCGATTTCGAGGAGCGAGAACCATCAACGAGTCGTGGCTTGCGCCCTTGGTCAGCTCGACGTTTTTAGTTTCGCCGGCCTTGAGAAGAATCGAGTCTGGAATTCCTGAAAACGCTTGAGCATCTTTATCCAGATCCAAACTCTTCCATTCCGTTTGGGCTTTATCGAGATAGTCATCGGTTTCAACAGATGAAGAGTCCAAGAAGGTCGTTAGGACCTTGATCGCTAGTTCACCTGAAGCTCGAGTTTTCAACGCACTGATCGGCGTTTCAACGATAGCAATCGACGAAGAGTCAAAACCCACCATCGGATTCAAAGCCAAAACCGCTTCGGTGTAATTTTCGGTCACACCTTCAACATGGTTTTTAACATCTTCTTCGTACTTTTTGCGAAGTTCGCGGGTTTTCTTAGAGTCTAACAAGATCGAAGCATAAGTCTTCGCCGTCAAACCCTGCAAATTTTCTTGAGGAGCTCCAACCAATTCTTGCTCGGGAATCTGATCCCCGTCGGCATCGATCAATACCGAAATGTCACAGACGTTCCACGTGGTCAGGCTGTCGTACATTTTAACGGCAACTTGAAGAACGGGTTCAACGCCAGCGCCTTGGCCGAGATCCTTTTGGATCACACGAAATCCGGCAGACTGAAGATCACAGTTTTTGCTCAGGTAGTTGCTGCGCTCGGGATCGCTTTTGCGAGTGTCATTGCCTACTAAGTTGAACAACAAAACTTCAGAATCGTGTTTTCCTTTGTTCGTGAGCGAAAGGTCAACGGCCGCGCCAAAAGAGTCTTCAATGGAGGTCGAATGAATAGTCAAAGAATCCACCGCAACGTTCGCCAATTTGTCGACGATCGCTAGGGTTGGTAAGCGGTGAACTTCTTCTTGGCCATTCAAAATCAAAACACGACCTTCTAGTTCATTCACTGGATTTGCTAAACCCGTCGCAGAAATTTTGAAGCTCAGGGCAAGTTCGGCCGTCGTTTCGCCCGTCTTCGTCAGTGAAGAGGTCAACTGAATTGAAGGTGAACCTTCCCATTTGATCGTCAAACCATCCAGCGATCCGACAAGTGCTTTCAATTGAACTTTGCGGCGGAGAATTTTGCTCTCTTCTAACGGCAATTCGCCCAATGAGATGGCCGCATCGGAAGAAAGAATTTTTGCATCGAGGGCTTTGGCGATTTGCACTCGACCCGCACCTTGGCGAGAAACGGAGTAGGTTGTTTTTGTTGCGTCCGCGACGGTTTTTGAAGTTCCCATCACCAAAGATTTATATTCTGCT
>CALCCV010000247.1 GCA_937900305.1 uncultured Pseudobdellovibrionaceae bacterium
CTCGCAGCTCGGCGTCTTGCAGGGGTATTTGCGCCTGCGGGGAATTGAGCCGGACCTAGAGATCATTCCCAGCCCTCTTTTCAAAGGCACTCCGGATTGGTGGATTCGGGCTCGCAACCGCACTCCCGAAAAAATTCTGATCCTGACCAATCAAGATCACAGCGCCTCTGAAATTGCACGCCTGTTGGGACCAGAGATCCAACATGCAAGCTATGAAATCACTTCTTTATCTCAGGTGTTCGATCGTCAAAATCCGCTGAGGGTCCAGCTTAAAGACGGAAAATTCAGTTCAGTTGTGATTCTCCTGAAAAATTGTCAAACGCAGTCTCCTTGGCTTTTGGAGTGGCAAAGTATGCGCAAGCTTTTTCCAGATCTGAAAGTTCTGTGCGGCAAAGTTTTAGAGGGTCATAAAGTTTTCTCATGCGGGGCCTATTTCGATCTCAACAACCAAGCCTTCAGTTCGCCCGATAAAAGCAGAGATGAAACAGATCCTGGTTATTTTGCGCAAGTTTGGAAGAGGCATTCGGTGGATGTTCCCAGTTCCGAATTTCTTTTGGTGGAGGCGTCCTGGCTCTCTGCATTTTTAGAAACTTGCACTTCGAAGTCAGCCCTTCGAGAGACTTCTTGCGATGGCAATGCAGAGTTGGTTTATAAACTGAGCCTGTTTGCTGCCACCCAGAAGGGACGAGTGGCTTACTCGCCGCACATCGCCTTGCAGGTTCAGGCCCCCATTGAATCCAGCTCGATTTCAAAAATCGAATTTCGCAAGGGCTTGAAAAGCTATTACCCCAAAGTTTTGGGGAAAACACCTTCCGAATACTTCAGACCCGTTAGAGGCTAGAGTTGATTTCACTTTCATATTCGTTGGCGCGGAGAGATTGTCCTCGCTTGCTGCTTTGAAGCACGTTTTGGAGGGTGGGTGTTGTGGTTCTAGAGATTTTTATTTTTGGTGCGGCGATTTCAGGCTTCTTTTTGACGCTGATCAGATGTTGGAAGATAAAAAAGCCTTTGAATCTTTGCAGAGTCAGCCAACTCAAAATCGCGCCCAAACCTTTTTTGGCGCCGGTGTGATCCACGGTCTCAATTTCAAACCCTAAACTTTTAAAAAGGGAAATGCAGGAAGTGCGAGTGAAGAACCGGATGTGGGTTGAATCTAACAACCCCTCTTGGGTGTAGCGCCAGTCATCTAAAAATAACAGAGGCAAAAGAACGCTGTAATGGCGAATGTTCGGAATGCTGACTATGAGCCTACCTTCGGGTTTCAAAAGGCCTTTGAGCGTTTCTACAGTGCTCCAGGGATCCACTAGGTGCTCTAAGATATCGAGGGCCAAAATCACATCAAAGTGATTTTTGGGAAAAGGGAAATCAATTTTCTCGATATCGCCTTCGACCACTTGGTCTAATTTTCTTTTGGCGACCACGGCGGCGTCAGGGGATCCTTCGACACCGCAAACCCATTTGAACTTGCCAATGGATTTTAGATATCCTGAGGTTTCGCCAGACCCGCAACCCAGGTCCATGACTCTTTCAATTGGGCCAGCGGGAAGCAAAGGAACGATTTCTTCGCGGAACTCGACGAAATACTTTTGCGCCTTCGGTGTGAGATAGGTCGCCCCTTCAAAGTTTCCCATGCGCGAGAGCAAGCCATCGATGGTTCCGATCAACGTGGCTTTTATCTTTTGCCAACGGCCCTCTTCGACCAAAAGAATTTTTAACATGTCTTTGATGGCAAAGATTTGATCCTGCAAAATCCAAAATCCAAAATGTCGTCGGTACAAAATCAGGCGATTGCGAGCGCGGTAGTATCGGCGAACGGGAAGGTAGTTGTGCGAAAAAAAGAAGAACGCACCGATGTTGTGCTTTCGAACGTTGCCCAGTGAGTGGGCCATTTGCGCTTCTTTAACGATAATGATTTCTAAATTGGCTTTGCGAGTTTTTAAGCAAAAATCATGATCCACATACTCGATAAACAAGTCATCATCATAAAGTCCAACTTTGGCGAAAGTTGAAACGGGGATCAAATTTCCCGAGGACATGACAATTTCACGGGGAGTGTAGGGACCGCGAAGGCCCTTGACGAGTTTACTTTGATAACCGGTGAGTTTGTCGAAATGAATTGGGGCTAGGATTCCAATTCGCTCTGACTTGGGATGTCGATCATAGGCCGAAAACATGGCAGCAAGTGCCTCTTCAAACAAATGGGTGTCTTGATCTAAGGTTAAAATCCATTTGGCGCCACTGTCGATGGCGTGTTGAACACCAATATTGAGGGCCGTGGCAATGCCCAAATTGAAATTATTTTGAATGATCAGAGTGTGTTCACAGGCTGAAACTTTGGCGAGTGTTTCCAAACCCGAGGTCGAACAATTGTCAACGATGACAATTTGCGAGCAGAACTCTTGCAAGTTGGTGATGCTCTCGAGCAGATCGTCAGGTGGATTGAAGGTGACCACCACTGCGTATAGATTTCGCGATTTCACCTCAAAAAACCCCATTCAAAAGCAGCAAGCACCGGCTCGGGCCGATCGCCTTGATTTAGAGACAACAGAGATTCTGTAGTATCGCAGGGTCGAAGCAAAAATCAACATCTCGCGGGGCAGAATAAGGGATTGTCGGGGTCCAGGAGTTGCAAAAATACCTCCCTTCCCTTTGGCGGGGACCTTCGCTACGCTACGTTCATTCAAGGAGCCTTTATGCTATTTTTCGCGACCATTTTCATTGGCCTGTCCTCCCTTGCCCAAGGGCCTTCCCAAAAAACTCAAGGCTCAAATAGTCCGGTCACGGAGTTGAAAGTTTTGCGAATTCTTCCACAGGGTAAAATGGTTTCGCAGTTGGACTCGGTGACGATTGCGTTCAATGCGGAAATGGTTCCGTTGGGCACGACGGGAGCGGCCGATTTTGCGAAATACATTGAGATCAAACCGACCCCCTCTTGCGATTGGCAATGGCTTTCGCCGTCGACGATCTCTTGTCAGCTCAGTGAAAAAGATCAGCTGAAACGCGCAACAGCTTATTCGGTGAGAGTCAAAAAAGGAGCACCCGGCTTGTGGGGCTCGCGCCTGCCGAAAGACTATGGGGCCAGCTTTGTGATCGAAGGGCCGAAGATCAGCTACCAGCAATTTTATCGATGGCTCTCGCCAAAATTTCCGATCTGGTCAGTGACCATGGATTTAGATCAAACCGTCGAACAAATGCGGCAGTTTCTGCGCTTGCGAGGGCCCGATGGGCAAGACGTTTCTTTGCGATTGGTCCCGCAATCTCAATTCGCATCAAGGAGTTTGTTTGAATTCGATCCAGCCATCGCTTTAAAAATTTTTGCGCGGCCGCCGGAGTCTTGGAAAGAAAAAACAACGGAATGGTTTTTAGCTCCCGAAAAAGAGCTCGCGGCAGAAACTCGGTATCAGCTGATGGCGGCAGGCCGATTGCTCATGACGCTGGACACTTTTGGCGAATTTAAAGCCTTGGGGTTTGGTTGTGCGGAAAGATCAAATGGGGAAGGCGATGGCGAGGACGGTGGCCCTCGATCTTACGGTGAATCATTTCGCCCAAACCAAGAGTGTGATCCACTGAATGGAGTTCGAGTTGGCTTTTCCACTCCGATACGGGCCGAAGAGTTTTTGAAAAATTGCGAAATTTCGGGATGGTTCAAAAAAACGGCGACACCAGATAAAAATGAAGCGGTGGCGAGTGCGATGTACGTGAATGGCTCAGAGAGTGCACCGCATGTGAAAGGACAGGGTTACGAAATTTTTATCCCGGCCCCAGGTAAAGCCAAAACACAGTTCACTTTGCAATGTGGAGAAGGGTTGAAAGATGTGTTTGGTCGAACCTTGGGTCAGAGTTTGAAGTTTTCGTTTTCTACCACCGCTCGCAAACCGAAAGTGACACTTGGACAATCGGAGGGTTACCTCGAAAAATCCATCGCGTCGGATGTCCCGGTTTACGTGACCAATAGGAAAGAAGTGAAAGCGAACTATTCGCGACGGACCACGCAAGGTTTTGTGGCTGACCGTCAAATGGATCTTCAGGTGCAAAACATTGAGGATGTTGCGTACGCGGTGCCGTTGAAACTTCGTCAAATGCTGGATGGTCAAAGTGGTGCCGCTTGGGTGCGATTGTCTTCTGCCAATACCGGTGACGGAATTACGGCGGGTTTTTTTCAGGTCTCGCCGTTTGAAGTTCATTTTAAAAAAGGTCATTTCCAAAGTCTAGCTTGGGTTATGGATTTGGCGACGGGACAACCGGTGAGTGGCGCAAAAGTTTCGATCGTGCGAACGCGCCAGCAGTTGAACCCGTGGAGCGAGGTGGCGGCCGGTGTGATGACGGACTCCAGTGGCATTGCCCTATTGCCTGGTACGGAAGTGGTCGATCCACAGCTGGTTTATCTTTATCCGTCTGCGGCTGATGACGCCCTGTACGTCGTGGTTGAAAAGGGGATCGAGATGGCTCTCTTGCCGCTGACGCAAGCTTATCAATCGTACGCAAATTTTTATGGAAGTCCTTTAAAAAAACACTCTTATCTGAAGGCCTGGGGATTGACCCCGCAGGGAATTTATCGAGCTGGTGACAAAGTTGACTTCAAAATTTTTGTTCGCGAAGAGGAAAATCGCAGATTGGGAAAAGCTCCCGCTAAAGGCTATACACTTCGCGTTTTGAATCCCAAAGATCAAGAAGTTCACAAGGTCGAAAATATCCAGCTGAGTGAGTTTGGCGCTTTTGCTGGTTCATTCACGACCGCCAAGACGGATCCAATGGGATGGTATGTCTTTCAGCTCCAAGCCGATTTTGACAGTCAGGAAGAGGCGTTTGCCAATCCACTGCGAGTTCTCATCACCGATTTTACTCCGGCACCGTTCAAGGTGAGCAATGAATTGAATCTGCCAATGTATCGCAACGGCGATAAGCTGCAGGTCTTGTCGCGCGCCACTTTGCATTCGGGAGGTCCTTATGCGGGAGCTAAGGTGAGAGTGAATGCAACTCTCGAGGCGACGAATTGGCGTCCGAAGGGACCTGAGTTTGCAGATTTTGAATTCAGCTGTCAGTCGACGGCTTACGGCAACGAATTGGTTTTTGAAACCACCGGAAAATTGGATGCCAAGGGCGAATGGAGCGTCGAAAATCCAATTCGGCGGCAGGGAGTTCAATGCGGAAAAGTTCTGGTGACAACGGACGTGGCCGATGATCGTGGGAAAAACTTTTCATCATTGAGGACGGCGGATTTTTTTGCAGCGGGAGCTTTTGTCGGGGTTCAAGTTCCGCGTTCCATTTATAAAATTGGTGAAACTCTGGAGGCCTTTGCCGTGGTTGTTTCGCCTCAGGGGAAGACCTTAGCTGGCGAGCCGCTCAAATTTATTATTGAAAAGGAAGAACTCAAAACGGCGCGGGTCAAAGGGGCCGGAAATGCGTATTTAAATCAGACCACCAGAGAGTGGGTCAAGATCCATGAGTGCATTTTCAAATCCTCCGAGAAGGCTGCAACTTGTGGGCAAATCTTGAAGAAGGCCGGAAGCTACCGGGTGGTTGCCACTGTCAATTTTGACACGGATCGGGCCAACCAGAGTGAATCGTATTTTTGGGTGAGTGGAGCGAACACGGATTTGACCTGGGACAACTCAGATGATCGCGGTCTTAAAATCATCGCAGATCGAAAGGCCACAAAGGTCGGCGAAACAGCAAAATTTTTAGTGCAGAATCCATTTCCGGGAGCCCAGGCTCTCATCACCGTTGAGCGGTATGGAATTCTAAAACAGTGGCTGCAGGTTTTGCCCAACGCCAGTCAAGAGATTCAGATTCAAATTGAAGATGACTTTTTGCCCGGATTTTATCTCTCTGTTGTCGTGTTTTCACCTCGCGTGACAAAGGCGCCGTCTGATGCAATCGGGGGTCCAGTGGATCTTGGAAAGCCTGCATTTCGCATTGGTTACGTGGAGGTCGTCCCGGACCCAGGCGAGAGTCGTTTGAGGGTGGTGGTTTCGACCGACAAAAAAGAGTACAAGCCTCGAGATAAGGTGAAAACACATTTGAAGATGAATCTTCCGCGCGGTGAGTTCACCGTGGCGGTTCTTGATGAGTCGGTGTTTGATCTTTTGCCACGTGGTCGCGATCACTTTGATATTCACAAGGGGTTTCATCACCTGGATGAATTGGGCGTCCAGAATTTCAACGTTCTTTTACAACTCATCGGTCAGCAAAAGTTTGAAAAAAAAGGGGCTAACAGTGGCGGTGATGGCGCGGGCTTAGCCATGCGGGATCTCTTTAAATTTGTTGCCTATTGGAATCCAAGTTTGAAAGCCAACGACAAAGGTGAGGCCAACTTGGAATTTTCGGTGCCAGACAATTTGACGGGCTGGCGGGTCTTTGCGCTGGCGACAAATGCAGAAAATAAAATGGGAATGGGTGAGTCTGATTTCAAAGTGAATCAACCACTTGAATTGCGTCCGGCGATGCCAAATCTTGTGCGGGAGGGAGATCAAGTTGATGCGCAGTTCACCGTTCTCAATCGCACTGCAAAGGCGCGAACCATTCAGATTTTTTTGCAGGCGGAAGGGCCTCTGGGTGAATCTAAAAAAGAGACTCAAGTTAAGCTGGAAGTGGACTCTTTTCAACGAGGCGTGATTAGTTTGCCCCTGAAGATTGGCCTTGTGAAAGGCCGTGACACAGCCCAAGTGACATTCAAAATACGGGCCGAGAGTGGTGACGAGCGAGATGCTCTGACTCATCTGGTTCCAGTTTTAAAAAGTCGAACCTTGCAAACGCAGGCACAGCTGGTGCGTGTGGATGAGAAGACTCCAACAAACATCACACCTTTAGCGTGGCCCCAAGATATGTACACCGACGTTGGCCAACTGGCGGTGAGTTTTTCACCGACCGTTATTGGCAGTGTGGAAGGTGCATTTCGTTATATGGCCGACTACCCATTCGTGTGCTGGGAACAGAAGTTGAGCAAAGCCGTCGCAGCGGCGAATTATTTGGGTTTACGGAATCGAATTCCATCCAGTTTTCAGTGGTCCAATGCTGAAGCGGTGATCGCGGCTGCCCTGACAGAGGCTGGTAATTTTCAAAGTCAAAGCGGCGGCATGGGTTATTACCTCGCGCGCGAAGAATCGGTCAGTCCCTTTTTGAGTGCGTTTACACTGCTGGCATTTGAATGGTTGCGGGAACGCAAATACTCGGTGCCTCCAGCCGTGTATAAAAAATTGCAAGACTACAATCGCAATTTGATTCGTAGGCAGGCCTTCCCTACTTTTTATTCCAAAGGAATGGCGTCGTCGGTTCGTGCGCTGGCACTGGCGGCACTGGCCAAGGGGCGCTCTTTGAGCAAATCAGATCTAGATCGGTACACTCCGAGTTTGAAAGAAATGGATCTTTTCGGTCGCGCTCATTTTTTGAAAGCGGCATTGAACGTGGCGGGCGCTGATGCGGCCGTCGAAAAGGCCTTCGCCAGTCTGTGGGGTTCTGCTAACGAGACAGCTGGGAAGTTTCAGTTTGTTGAAAGCCATGGTCCCGAGTGGGAACGAATTCACACAACCAATTTGCGCACACAGTGTTCAATTAGATCGGAAGAGCGTCGTGTAGGGAA
>CALCCV010000248.1 GCA_937900305.1 uncultured Pseudobdellovibrionaceae bacterium
CTCATTTAATACAGGTTGTTTTAAATCAAATATGTATTATAATAAAATTATGAAAACGAAAAAGGGCGAAAAGGAAAAATTGAGACTCGTGATCCTGGAAAAAGCGATTTCGTATTTCAAAAAGAACGGGCGCGCTGGATCTGCTTCTGAAGATCTGATGCAAAATATGGGACTCACTAGAGGCGCACTGTACAGTCACTTTAAGTCAAAGGACGACTTGTTCGCACAAGCCGTTAGTCACGATTTAGATCGTTTAGAGGAAATAACCACGTTGATAATTAAACGCGATGGACCCATGGCTTTACGAACTATGATAGAGGCCCATCTTTCCGAGAACAACCTGACCGATATTGAAAATAGCTGCGCGTTCACTTCTCTCAGTAGTGACATGAACAGAAGCAAGGCTGCTCATCGTGGGATCTATGAGGCTCATATGAATCGCATATATGCTTTATTTGCAATGGCTCTTCACGAACAGTTTCCGCAAGACACCTCCCAACAAAGTTATAGGAAGGCTTTGAATCTCTATTCAGGATTGGTGGGAACGCTATCGATGGCTCGCACAATGAAAGACAGGGATAAGGCCTTGCAAATATTGAAATCAGGCAGGGAGTTTTTGATTTCGCAGTTCACTAGGGCTGGTTGAAGCGGCTGCGAAACTTGGTTTCGGCAGAAACTTTGCCGTTGGAAATTGGGATAGGGTTCGGTAGTCGAAATTTTGCGGTCTGTATAAGATTGGACGATGCTAGTAGAATTCGTTATATTTTCAAAGAAAAACCATATGAGATAATTTTTTGGATCAGAAGTGGCAAGGGCATTTGATAGAGCAATTAGATTTTTTGAACTCTGAAGTATTGGGAACGTCGTTGAGGATTCAGCGTGAAGCTTATGAAGTTGAAGCTCGTCTGATTGGTTCAAGGCGTATTCCAGGGCTTCACGAAACGATTGATCAATTGAAAGGAGCGAATGAAGTTTTTGGGGGATACTTTGAAAAAGAAAAACTTGTCGGATTTATTGCTGTCGAAAATGAAGGCTGGATTTGAGGATTTGTCGTTTAGTTGTTGATCCAAAGTTCTTTTCCAAAGGAATTGGAACTCAACTTGTCCAGCATGTTCTAGACAACTTGAGAGCGGGGCGGAGTGTGATTGTTTCCACAGGCGAGCTGAATGTTCCTGCAAAACGACTTTATGAAATTTGAATTTTTTCAAATAGGAGTTTTTACATTCGACGCGGTGGAAATCGTTGAGCTGAAATATGAAAATCCGCAATTTAAATAGCATCTTGTTGTTTCTATTCTTTGCACCCAGCGTCGCCCTTTCGTCGGTCAAGATGGCGGTAACGGTGGATGATTTGCCTACTCATGGAAAGCTACCTCCTGGGGTTTCTCGTATTGAAATAACGAAGTCGATGTTAGCCACTTTTAAGGCGAACAACGTTCCTGAGGTTTATGGCTTTATCAATGCCGGTCATGTTGGGCAGGATAAGGGTTTGATTGAAGTTCTGAGTTTGTGGATCAAGGCTGGTTATCCACTTGGTAATCACACTTGGTCTCACAAGCGCCTTAATAAAATTTCTGCAGAGGATTTTAATAAAGACATTGCGGCGAATGAACCTACGTTGAGGGAAGTTGGTGGTCAATTTGATTGGCGCTACTTCCGATACCCGTTTCTTGATGAGGGTGAGAGTCTTAAAAAAAGAAATTCCGTTCGTATCTACCTTAGAGCCAACAAATATAAGATGGCCTTCGTCACCGATGATTTTGAAGATTGGGCTTGGAATGATCCTTATGCGCGATGCAAACGCAAGAATGACCAAAAATCAATTCAGAGTTTAAAAGAATCTTATGTAAATGCTGCTGCTGAGCGATTTATTCTTGATGGGAAAATTCTAAACGCCATTTATCAACGTCCAGTTGCCCGGATCTTACTTCTGCACATCGGAGCGTTTGGTACCGAGATGCTTCCTGCAATTTTGAACTTTTATAAGGGAAAAGGCGTTGAATTTATTCCTCTATCCGAAGCCGTCAAAGACCCTATTTATGATGAGGACCTGGGGACCGCGAGAGGCGGCGGCGGGGGTTTTCAGTACAATGCTCTAAAAGCCAAAGGTCTCACTATTGAGGGCCTTGGGATTGGACCGGCTTGGAGGTTTCCGGAAAAGGAATTGTCACGGATTTGTACCGATTAATGGGCGTCGATACACTAAAAAACTGGCGGACTTGTTTGCATCTTCTTTGACGTCAACGACTTTCATTTTTCGATTGGAGCTGAGGGTCGTATCTTTATCTGATTTGGAGCTCGGAGCACGCCTGAATATTTGAGTATCTGAAAATACATTGTGAATATCAGCTTGCCGACTTCGCAGGATGATTGAGAAGA
>CALCCV010000249.1 GCA_937900305.1 uncultured Pseudobdellovibrionaceae bacterium
GCTGGATCGAAGGAAGTTTGCGATTGGTGTACGAGCGAAAAATTCGGGAAGACCAACAGGTGTTTGTAGCGACTGCGGCAGTCAATGTGGCGCAATGCCAGGATCCTAAGCTGGCCGAAATCGATTTTCCTCAATAGCTATTTTCAAGAGGTTCTTTTGTCCCTGGTACGAGGGCTAGGTTTTCGGGGCGGCGGCCTTTGAAAATCCTTTGTCCAGGCGCAAATGCCATTGGCGGAAGTTAAAAAATTTCTTACAATAGAAGTAGACGTTCACCGGAGGTTTCTATGCAGACTTTTCGCCATTTCAATGCGCGCTTTGGAAAATTCTGTATGGCCGTCATCAGTGTCTCGATTTTTGGCAGCGGACTTTTCCTTTCGGTGGCAGCGAGATCTGCCCCCTTTCCGGGCATGGCCAGTTCGGCATTGAGCGATCCCCAGAAGGGTCTGTTCGGGGCCCAGCACGGCATTGAATTTCATCTGACGGAATCTTCGGCGTGGACTTTGGCGCAAGACCCGGCTTGGCGCCCCGAAGAGGCGTCATGGTTATTTATTTTGCAGCCCGAATTGAAGCGACCCGATTCAAAGCTGTCTTTTCGATTGGATAAGATGGGCAAGTCGCAGGATCTCACTCAGCTCGCCAAGCGGTGGATTCGTGAATACCCTATGTTAGGGTTTCAATGGTTGCAGACTAAAAATGTCGAAATCAATGGGCAAAAAGCGCTCCTCGTCGATTTTTATCAAAAATCGCGGGCCATTCAGGTTCGTCAAATTCTTCTCCGGGAGGGTCAAAGATTGGCAGTCTTCACCTGCTCCGATAAAAGAGATGTGTTTGCGCAGACCGTGAGCGATTGCAATCACGTTGTTCAGTCTTTCCAGTGGAAGAACTGAGCTCGCGATTTTCTCGTCAGGCGACCGTCTAAGAAAGCGTGGTTTGAAATGGAGTTATCCGATCGTTATCAGCCCGATGAGGTTGAACAGAGGCTCTACAAGTGGTGGGAGGAAAAAGGGTATTTTCGGGCGCTAGATCAGAGCACGAAACCTCCATTTTCAATGATTTTGCCGCCACCGAATGTGACAGGCAATTTGCACATGGGTCACGCCCTTGATCACAGCATTCAAGATTTGCTGGCTCGGTGGAAGCGCATGTCGGGCTACAACGTGATGTGGCTGCCGGGCACTGATCACGCGGGCATTTCGACTCAGATGGTGGTTGAACGTGAGCTGAAAAAACAGGGTCAACCGTCGCGAACTCAGATGGGCCGCGCAGCCTTCGAAGCCAAAGTTTGGGAGTGGAAACATCAGTACGGCGACAACATTTGCCAGCAGATGCGTCGACTGGGTGACTCGGTGGACTGGGCTCGCAACACGTTCACTTTAGATGAAGGTGTGTCCAAAGCCGTGCGCAAAGTTTTTGCCTCGCTGTACAAAAAAGGGTGGATCTATCGCGGCCAGCGACTGGTGAATTGGAGCGCTCCACTGGAAACCGCCATTTCAGATTTGGAAGTGGAGCACAGACAGGTGAAGGGCGCGCTTTACCACATTCGTTATCCCATCGAAAATTCCACCGAGTCGCTGGTGGTTGCGACGACTCGACCCGAAACCATGTTGGGCGATTCAGCGGTGGCCGTTCATCCCGAAGATGAGCGATACCAACATCTCATCGGTAAAAATGTTTTGCTGCCGCTGACCAATCGCAAGATTCGAATTTTGGGTGACGCCTTCGTTGATCGAGCCTTTGGGTCTGGCGTTGTGAAGATCACCCCCGCCCATGATTTTAACGATTACAAAGTTGGCAAAACTCACAATTTGGAATTTATCAACATTCTCACTCGCCGGGGAGAGATGAATGAAAACACTGGGGTCTATCAAGGGCTCAAGGTGGCCGACGCTCGCAAAAAAGTTCTTGAAGACTTAACGGCCGCAGGCCTTTTGGTGAAAGAAGAGCCCCATGTTCATTCGGTGGGACATTGCGAACGCTCGGGCGCCGTGGTTGAACCATTTTTGTCTGAACAATGGTTTGTCAAAACTGAGATGTTATCGGTGCCGGCCCGCCGTGTGGTCGAAAGTGGCACGATTCGTTTTGAACCCGAATCTTGGACTAAGGTTTATTTACATTGGATGAATATCATCGAAGATTGGTGCATTTCTCGCCAACTTTGGTGGGGCCATCGCATTCCGGCGTGGCATTGTGAAAAATGCAATCACTACACGGTTTCAGAAATGGACGTGAAAGAGTGCGAGTCTTGTAAAAACACCGATATTAAACAGGATGATGACGTGCTGGACACTTGGTTCAGTTCAGCACTGTGGCCGTTTTCAACGATGGGTTGGCCCGAGACCACGGAAACTCAAAAGACATTTTATCCGACGAACTATTTGGTCACAGGCCACGACATCATTTTCTTCTGGGTTGCGCGAATGATCATGATGGGCCTTGAATTCAAGCGCGACGTGCCGTTTCGTACGGTGTATGTTCATGGGTTGGTGCGGGATGCTCAGGGTCGCAAAATGTCAAAGAGTGTTGGCAATGTGGTCGACCCGGTCGAAATGATTGGCAAGTACGGCGCGGATGCTCTCCGGTTTGCGCTGTTGGCTCATCTTCATTCAGGCAAGGACGCGAAATTCAATGAGCAGCGCCTGGAAGGTTACCGAAACTTCATGAACAAAGTTTGGAATGCTTCGCGATTTATATTGAATCAAGTGGCTGACGTGAAAGATCCCATTCTGTTTCACCGCAAACTGAAGGTCCAGGATCTTTCAACTTTTGATCAGTGGATCATCCAAAAGCTGGGTGAGGTTGAAAAGAAAGTGGATGAGGCTATGGAAGACGAACGGTTTTCCGATGCGGCCAACGCCCTTTACCACTTTGTGTGGTACCAGTTCTGTGATTGGTACATTGAATTTTCAAAACCGGTTTTGAATGGCACCCAGGCCGACGCTAAAGAAACGATGCAGATTGTGATGATGCAATGCTTGAATCGCATTTTGCGACTGCTGCATCCCTTTTGTCCGTTTTTGACTGAAGAGATCTATCAAAAACTTCCGTTGAAAGGCGAAGCCTGCATCATTGACGTCTATCCGACTCCGACCAACGACAAAGAGTTTTTGGCGCTGGGTTCGCAAGTGGCCGAGTATGAAACGGATCTTTTGAAGGAAGTGATCACGGCCGTTCGAAATATCCGTGGCGAAAATCGCATCAGTCCTGCTGAGAAATTGAATTTGCGTTTGGCGGTGGATTCAGCCGAAGGCCAAAAGATTTTGAGTTTGATGAGGCCCACAATCTTGACCCTTGGTCGCGTGGGAGAACTCACCATCGAGGAGGAAGGTGGCAACCTCAAAATGTGTGCGGTGACTCAAGTCAATGTTCGCGAAACCCAGGTGAAAGTCATTATTCCGCTTGCGGGGCTCGTGGATGTCGAAGAGGAAGTGAAGCGCATTCACAAGCTCATTGAAAAACTCACGAAGGATGTTTCGCTGCTTTCGCAAAAGCTTTCGAATGAAAAGTTTGTGGCCAATGCAGATGAGGATGTGGTGCAGGCCGATCGAGAGTTGCTGGCGGCCAACCGCAGTAAGCTCGTGTCGATGCAAGAGGCTCTGGGTCGGCTGCAAGACGTTTAAAAATTTAAAATAGGACTAGCTGAGGCCGAATTTTTCGCGGCAGGCCTTGAGCCACTCTTCTTTTTGCGTCTTCTGATCAGTCGAACTGACTTGTGCCGCACCGCCAGCGGTCGTCATTTCCGCAGTCACGATGGACTCCGTATCGCCGGTGCCCGCCGCAACGGCTTTCGCGATTTTGAGCATGACAACGTTGAAATCGCCTGGCGAAGGTCTAAGAGCTCCGGGCGCCACGATTGCTGACGCTTGGCTCATACCGAGAGAGAAAATCTCCATGTCAATGGTGCTGGTGAGGTTGTTAGGAGTCACTTGGTAGAGTTTTTGAATCGCATCCAATAGAACTTTCGCATCGGCTGAAAGACTGTCGTTCTTGGCGATGGCCGCTTTCAAAGCGGTGATTTCCGTTGGAAATTTCTCAATGAAGAGTTTTTGAATGGATGGACTGGCCTCCAACTGCTGCAAATTGGCGAACCCGATCAGCATCGCTTTGTTCAATTCCGAATTATTTTTGAGAGCCTCATTCGCGAGTTTACGGAGACCACGATTTTCCACCATGATGGCTTTCAAAGCGTCTTTAGACTCAGCGGTAAATGCGTCGTCCCAGCCATTTGCGCTGATAGCGGCATCAACACCATTGCTCAAGTTTTGGATCGCTGTTGCCTGGGCAGCTTTCGGAGCCTTGGCTTGCAAGGCCTTGATTCTGTTTCTGGTTTCCTGGATGACTGTCGTTTCGGTGGAGCCGCCACCCTTTGCAGCGGCGTAGGTGTTCGCACTGATCAACAGTGAAAGGGAAGCCAAAATTACGATCTGTTTTGAAAAGCTCATTCAATTCCTCCGGTGTCGAGACACTTCAGTTGTAGAAGGTGCAAATCCAAAGCCAGTTATAACGGATTTAAGATCAGAGCAGTCCGTCCAGGGCGGCATCGGCACTGTCTAATTGCTCGGCAGCTGTCTTGTTTTTGTTCTCTTCTCTGGCGTTCAAAGAGGTGAAATAGATGGTCTTTGTGATGTTTGCGTAAGTCTGCGCATCTGTGGCCAGTTTTTCTAGGGCTCTGAAGGCCGCGTTGAGAATGTCGGATCTGTTCTTCTGCGGGGAGAGTCTCATTCCACGAACGCCATCGCTTTGAAAATCGATCAAAGACTTTGCCAACAGAAGTATCGAGAGATTTTTTGAGGCATCCAATTCGACTTTGGCTGACGAAGAGGGTGCACCCGTTGCGGGGCTTACGTCGGTTTCTGCTAGACGATCTTTCAGTTTTTGAGCCAGATCGAGAACTTCCTGTTCCTGTTGCTCTTTTTCGGCGAGAGTCAGCTGGTTTTGGGCTGCGCGGGCGTTGCTTCGCTCCGTTTCGCTTTTCAATCTTGAAATGATGCCGACGTAATTTTGTCTTAGGGCTGTGAATGCGGCGTCCGTGCGTTTGATAAATTCAGGCAGCGGCAAATCTTCCGGAGAGGCCTCGCTGCCTGCAGGAAGTTTTAAAAATAGCTCAATTTCCCTTACGACGGGGATCGCAACTTTCGGTTCATCGGCAATTGCGGTCATCAAATCTAAGTTTTTTTCGATCGCCGCTCTGGCGATGGCAAATTCTCCACGTTTTTTTGGAAACTCCATGGCTTCGAATTGGGTCAGGTACACTTTTTCGATCAGATCTAAGTAAGTTTTGGCTTCGGCGTGGAGAGAGGGACGAAGACCTAAGTGCAAATAGCCACCCTCGAGCCATTTGTTCATTTCGTTGCCACCCTCAGAGGCTTTTTGGTTGAGAAAACTGAGTGCATCTGAAACGATTGCGACGCCTCCATTCAAGATGCCATTATTAAAATAGCCCATCCACGTCGGAGAGGTTTTTTGAGGAATGCCTGAAACGAGAGGGTGGTACTCGTTCATCAACATGGATTTGAACTGCAATACAATCAAATCAGTGGCTTTTTTTACCGAAGGATCGATGTGGAGAGTCCACCAATTGTCCAAATCGGACTTCGTGCCGTTTTCGGTGAAAAGTTCGTCGCGGAGATTATTTTTTATCAAATTGAAAAGACCCGTGTGTTCTTTTCCATTCACTTTCCAAATGCCTTCATGCAAACGAAGGACGCCATTTTGAAAAACTCCCTGGGGCCAAGTTGTACAAGGATCGAAGTCCAGATCTTTGAGGAGTTTTGGTGGTCGAAATTGCGCCTTGAAAAGCCAGGTTTGGGCCACAAGGCTGACTTCTGGAAGCCAGGACCAACTGTCTCCCCGCGCCTTTTCTTCTTCTGCGTTCACTTGGATCATGTCGATGAAGGCCTCATCGTCAGGTCGATCTGAATTTCTGCCGGTGAGGCCGTTGTACCAACGTTTCCAAGCGGGAAGTTTGGACTTTTCATACACTTTGACCTGCAGAGCATGATCAGGAGTTGCCTCGGGGCCGCAAGCGGACATGGCGGTCAGATAGTCTGTCATCGTTGGAGTTAAAATCTGAGAGCCGACTCCAATGGGATGATTGGATTTTAATTTTTGATCTACTTTTAAATCGTCATTGTCAAAATCGACTAGGGCTGCAGCCCCTTCCGGCGCAGGTCGCAAATCTCCGAGCAGGCGACGGGCTTGCAAGAACGGATTTTTTTCGATCCATTCGGGATAGGGCATCATGGTTTCGAGGTATTTGTTTTCTCGCCAAATCGGATCGGATTCGAGAATGAGATTGAGTTTGCGGAGGCCCTTATCGAGTTCTTGCATGCGAAAGCTCTCAATGGTTCGATCGCGCGCTTGCGGAGCTAGATTCACGAGGGCTTGGGCCAACTGTGACTGGGAATTGTCGAGCTCTCGCAAGGGTTGAGACTTGTCACCATAAGACAGCCGACCATGAACCTCATAGAGCTTCATTCGTTCTTGGTGGGGGAGAGTCGACTGTGAGGCACTCAGTTCTTGATGTAAAAACTCTAAAGTTTTTTGCAAATTGAGGCGAGCCGCAGGTTCTCCGACTTTACCAGTGTCGAGAAATTTGAGTGGTTCCCTCATATACAAACGCGACACATATCCGGATTTTTTTTGAATCGCTTTATTCTGATCGGCAACTTCTTCAGTGAGAAATTTAGCGAAATTGAGCGAGGAACCGTAGGTGTTCATAAATTGAAGAGTGTAGTTGGCCCAATTTTCTTGAGAGATCATCACGTCTTGCAACAAAAAATTTCGCCAATTTTCTTGCAACTCAGAGTGTTGTGCAATGAGGGCAGGGAGGCCAGATCGGAAGAGCACACGTCTGAACTCCAGT
>CALCCV010000250.1 GCA_937900305.1 uncultured Pseudobdellovibrionaceae bacterium
GGTGTTCTCGGACTCCGAGGTGATCGCTTGCAGTTTAGACAATCCAGAAGCGTGCGAAGCGTGCCAGTGACCCCTAGTGCGAAGCTCGTGCCGTCAATCAACATCTTGCTAAGGAGGACATCGTGATTTTAGATCCAGGATTCAATCTCACTCTGCGACCCATGAAGTATCCTATCTTTTTTGAAATGTACAAAAATGGAATCAAAAACACCTGGACCGTAGACGAAGTGGATTTTTCGACAGACCTTGTGGACCTTCACTCGAAGATGTCAGCCAGTGAAAAACACATGATCGGTCGTCTAGTGGCCTTTTTTGCTACTGGTGATTCGATCGTCGGTAACAATCTGGTTTTGAATCTTTATAAACACATCAATTCTCCAGAAGCTCGACTGTATCTTTCTCGGCAACTGTATGAAGAAGCTTTGCATGTTCAGTTTTACCTGACACTTTTGGATTCATACCTGCCTGATCACAAAGAGCGGGAAGAGGCCTTCTCGGCGATCAACAACATCCCGTCAATTCAGGCCAAGGCGCAATTTTGTTTCAAGTGGATGGATTCCATCAATACCCTGGACTCGCTGCAAACCCAAGAGGATCGGCGACGTTTTTTGATGAATCTGATCTGCTTTGCCACTTGCATTGAAGGTCTGTTCTTTTTTGCGGCCTTTGCGTATGTTTATTTCTTACGTTCGAAGGGTTTGTTGCAAGGACTCGCGACGGGAACAAACTGGGTGTTTCGCGATGAAAGTATGCACATCGCTTTTGCGACCGAAGTGATCAACAATGTTCGTCGCGAAGAGCCTTCGCTATTTAACGAGGGCATGAATGACATGGTCACGCAGATGCTGGAAGACGCAATTGATTGTGAAATGGGTTTTGCGAAAGACATGCTGGCACTTGGAGTGGCAGGTTTGTCACTGAAAGACATGCGTCAGTATTTGGAATACGTTGCTGATTTGCGACTCGAGAGTCTCAACATTGCCCCTCGCTACAACGTCAAAAATCCATTTTCATTTATGGAATTGCAAGACATGCAAGAACTGGCGAACTTTTTCGAACGCAGAGTCTCGGCTTACCAAGTGGGTGTGACCGGACAAGTTTCGTTTGATGAAGCTTTTTAGTCTTGAAATCAAAGAGTCTTGAAATCTCTCTTTGGCTGATCTTTTTGCTGGTGAGTTTTGGCCTGGGCTTCGGCCATGGCCGATTTCGGCCAGACTCGGAAGTGCAGAATTTAAAAGCCAAAGAGATCAAGATCTTGGTTTCGCAAGATGGCGTTTTAGCGCCAAACTTTTTAAGTCTTCTTGAATTCGAAACTGGCTCAAAGATCCAAGTGACGGTAGAGCCCGAATGGCAAAAGTTTCAAGCCAATGTGATCGCCAGCAATGGATATCATCTTTTGGTGGCGCCCTCACATTGGTTTCGCGCGCTGGAGCAGTACGATCAGCTCCTGAGAATTTCAGATCTGGCTCAACAGCTACCGCTTTCACCGGACTTTCCCATGTCCCCGACCTCGGTGCCCATTGGTTGGTTTGTCACAGAGTTCTGGCGAACAACGTCCTCACCGCCTGCTAAATTCTCAGACATTCAAAATTTCTATTTGTTTCGTGATGAAAGCTTAACTAAATCCCGCATGTTGAGTTGGGAAAAGCGCGGCGATGTGGATTTACGAAAAAAAACCGTACATCTTTTGCAACTGAGTGAATTGGTTAGGACCATGCCCACTCCCGGAACGGTCGTCGAACGCCCACACACTTTACCACCGCTGAGTTTGCAATCAATGTTGGAAAAAGTGAAAGACGCCTCTGATCTTCAACCTGGATTTTTAACTTTTTGCATCGCAATTCCTCGCAGTTCAAATGACATCGAACTTTCGCGTTCATTGACCCAAAGCTGGTTTCGCGATCCGGTTTACGCCAATTTTTTGCAGACCTCGCCGTTCGCTTCCACGCTCACAAACACCGAACGCTTTCTCGCCGAAATTCGCAAGAAGGCAAGCTATCTTCGTTATCTCGAGATCTCGCGCTACACGATCGTTGGCGAATGGGACAACGTCGGCTTTGAGCGGCTGCGAGAAGAGTACAATCTCGTTTATCGGTGATTCTTTCCCTGTGTGAGCTGTCGACAGCTGTGAGCTATTGAACTCGAATGACCTGTATGGTCTGAAGGCTACCAACATCTGAGCGAATTTCTTGTGATTCGCTGTCGATCCCGATGATTTCAAGGTCTATATTTTGAAAGGACGTAGTCGTCAAAAGATCCGTGATCGCAAAGACGGCCAAATATCTGCCCCCTGTGCATCGCAGCTCCGTGCGCCCACCCGCCACTTGCGCAGGATAGTAAGCATGAAAAACAGTGGAATCAAAAGTAATGACAATTTTATTTTGTGGGTAAGTTGAGCCACTGCAATCCCCAGCCAACTCTAAAACTTTTTGCGCCGGCCGCACTTGAATACTCTGGCCATTGCTCACACCAATATAGAGTTTGTCTGCCGATGGCGTGCTGTCAACACAACCAGACTCTGGGCAAGTTTCTTTAGCGACGTAAGAACCTGCTAAACTGTTTCCTGCCGTGGAGTTACAGCCCGATAGAAAAAGAAAGGCCGCTCCCATCGTCAAAACACCGAGACATTTCATCAAACCCAAAGCGACTGTAGATTTCCCCATACGCTCTCTAGAATAACAGAGGATTTCGAGTCTGTAGATCCAGAACTGACAAATTGACCAGAAATGAAACGGATCGTCTTGAGAAAAACTGGCACCGAGGTTTTATTCGAAGACATCTCAGGCTCGGAGCCGAGGGGGTTCACTGACCCGGGACTTAGGTGTGTTCTGATCAGGTGGTGACCTTTGGTCGCCGAGCCTTTACCACCATTTTTGGTTTACGAGCAGGGAGCTTTCGCGTTTTCCAAAGTTGTTCGAACTGTGGCGATGGCCACTCCGAACGATCCCAAAACAGAATGTACGTACTCACCATCAACACTGAAAACGGCATCAAACCAAGGGTCATTCCGATGCCCAAATGAAAAATGAGACCAGTGAGGATCCAAGGATTTCTCAACTTGGGTGTCAACATGGCCGCCGGAAAATAAACTTCAAAAATCAAAGTCGAAAAGGTCATGACCGGAATCACTAGCGGAAAATATTTGAGAAATGAAAAATCGAAGAGCGCCAGCTGTTTATTCATCATGACCGTCCAAAGCGCCGTCCCATCCCACCAACTGGCCCCTTTGAGTTTTTCAAAACCAGTGTACGCATAAATGATTCCCAGCTGAAGTTGGAGGAATCTGTAGCCAATGGTACTAAAAGCCTGACTCCAGTTGTGGGGAAAAGAATTTGGGCTTCGTGATGTTGTCAAAAAAGTATTATGTTGCAGGATCCAAATCTTTGAAAAAAGATCGGGCCATCTTTTTCGGATCCATGCTTTGAGGCTGAGACGTTCGGAATGTTGGGTGATCGAAAGATAGAGCAAGAGAATTCCACCGATGTAATCAGCCCCGAAGAGGACGCCATAATTTCGTTCGGTAAAACCGGTGTAAATGACCCACGCAAAAACTGTAAATATCCGTGGTAAAAATCCAATCGTAACCAAAAACAGCAGGGCTATCAGCGCAAGGTGCATTCCGGAAGCCCAGGCATCGGGCCAAAAGAAGGCCGCCACCGAAGGCCGATAGGCTTCGTTTAACAAGCTAAGGGCTTCACTTCGAGGAATCAGACTTCGTTCATCATAGTAAGCCATATTTGACTGACGAAAAATCGCTAGATAAAGAAGCGTCAATCCCACCAGCCATCGCACAATGGCCAACCGTCGCAGTGAAATGGGTGCGAACCAAAATTTTCGAAACCATTGCCAAGGTCGTTGCAGTGTTAACGCCAAACTCACTGGCCCTCCGGATGGCATAGATAATTTGATTCGTAGGTTTGCATCTCGCCGACGGTCGCGCTGCCAGCATTTACCAGGTACTTTTCCAACGGAGTGATCAGCTTGACCGTGTGAGTGAGTGAAACATCGCGAACATTTGGTTCCAATCGACACAGCCACGGAGCTAAGTAATGTTCAATGCGGCTCATGTCTAAAACTAAAAATCGCATCAAATAAAGGTCTCGACGCCGACTCATATTCGCAGTGGGTTGCTCGCCCTCTGCGGGGAAAAGTCCGGCTCGACTGGTGCCGTTTTCAAAATTCAATTCATAACGAAAATACATGATGTGTGCGGGATCTGGTGAAAAAAAATTCCAACTGGAATTCAACATCAAAAAATTTCCCCATTCGGCCATAGGTTGCAAATATCGTCGACCAAGAAAGGATCCATAATTAGGTAAAAGTAAAATGGCCATGAAATGGAACAGGATGACCGGCGTGAGGATCGGCACAATCAGATTGCGCGAAAGAGATTTCGAAGTTTTTACTGCCATCTGTGTTCATCATAGTGAGCGCTTCCCCTCGGCGCAAGTTGCGTCTCACTCAAACTCTCACTCAACACACGCACCTTTTGCGACCTGTACCAAAGCCTTGGTACGATTTTTACCTTTCCATTCCACCAAACGGTAGATTTCTAAAGTCATTGGGCTTAAAACCTACATCAGTCGCAGGTCAGCGCGAAGCACGCGAAGGTCCCCCGACCCACCAGGAGTTTTGTGGAGCAAGAAGCCTTACAGCGAGTTCTCAAAGAAGCTTATTTAAAGCAGAAGTTGAAGAATTCGAGCTATTCTTTGCGAGCTTTTTCAAGAAAGCTCAAGATGCAGCCCTCCGCCGTTTCTGAAATCATGAAGGGCCAGCGGCGTGTGAGTATAAAACTGGCCACCCGTATTGTGGGTCACCTCAATCTCCACCCCAAAGATGCAAGGAGAGTCTTATCGCTTTTTGCAGACTCTCCGAAGGTCGAAGACTCTGCCGCCCAAGAAGAATTGAGCCACGAAATTTTTTCCCTAATCTCGGAGTGGCAGCACTACGCCATTTTATCGCTTGTTGAAACTCAGGATTTTCAAAACGACGTCGTTTGGATTGCCGAACGCCTGAACTTAAGAAAGTCGGAGGCAAAGGGAGCCGTCGAACGATTAATTCGGCTGGGTCTTTTAAAAGAAGAGGGTCAAGAATTGAAAGCCACGGGCAAGGCTTTTCGCACCTCAGATGGGATTCATTCTGCAGCCGTTCAGCACGCCCACCTGGCGAGCTTTGAGTTGGCAAAGCAAGTTCTAGAAACCGTAGACGTCGAGGTTCGAGATTTCACTTCGATGACGTTCGCAACCCGGGCTGATCTTTTGCCCGAAGCTAAAAAACTCATCCGTGAATTTTACGGAAAAATGAATTCACTTCTAGAGAATACATCCCAGCCAAATGAAGTTTATCAAATGAATATACAATTGTTGCCGCTGACTTCTGTGCGAGAGGTCCCATCGGTCTCGGTGCCGACATCGATGCCACTTGCTAAAAGGTCTGCGGACGTTGAGGGGGAACTGTGACAAAAAATATCTTAGGCGGAATTTTCTTGGTGACCACGATCGTTTTCGCCAATTTGGAAGTCCAGGCGGGACACTTCGTCGGTAACGGCGGAGACCACATCAGAGCCAGCTTTCTAATGATGGGTGAATCGGTGATTCGATATCTCGATCACGAAGGGCAACCCCTTGTTCAAGAGCATCACTTGGATGTTTATAAACTCCAAGCGGCTCTCGATATCACCAAAGTCAGGGTGACCGATGCCGTGCTTATCGACAACGGCTACTCTGTCGTGGATGCCATTGGCGAACCTGGTTCCATCACACTCAACTCACGCGCGTGGGCGAGTTACATTGAATCCGAAGCGGACGTATATTATTTAGTGTTTCACGAGATGCTTCGTGAAAACGGAATCAATGACGATAACTATGCCATTTCAAAATTGTTGAGTCCTTTTCCGGACGTTCTTCGCATCAACACTCGGTTGACACCTGAAGTGAAACTTTTGCCGGAAGACAGTCTCGAAGAAATATTGAATTTTTCAGCTGCGGAGCTGTCTGGCAATGGCTGCCTGCCCGACCCTTCAAATTTGGTTTCGCGCTTCAATGCCGAGGAAAATGTTTTTGAAATCTTTCCCCGCGCTTTTTCGGGCGTGGCAGATCAACTGCGCCGTGTGGACCGAAAGGCCTGCACCCTGGCCATTCCATTTTCTGTGCCTGAGGGGCGAAAGCTTTTGATTTCTCAAGTGGACATGTCGGCCACTTTGGAAGTGAGCGACAAAAGCTCAGCGACTTTTCATTTTGAAGCGTTCATCGCCGGTGAGGCCAACAAAAAACTTTCGCGAATTGTCACAGCCAAGACAAAACCTATTGCGGGACGCGTTTTATTGCGCCAAGCACCCGTGTATGTCAGTTCTTGTGGCGAAAAGGGAATCTTGCGGCTCAACTCGTCGCAAATTTTGAAAGCCAGTGAACTTGGCCGCGCCCAAGCAAAAGTGCAAAGTCTAAAAATTTATTTGAAAGCCGAAGATTGTGCTCCTGGAAAATCACCTTATAAGCGTTGATATTCTGACAAATTAGATATTTGAGATCGAAGTGCACTCTTTGCTAAGGCGCACAATTAGACTAAAAAATCTAGAGCGGCAACCTAGAGCAAATACCCTAAATAGTTGTATTCACTGCATTTTTATATTTTTTTGTTGGTGATTCAAAAATTCTTTGCAAGAACTTTCTCATGCAAAGAATGCGACAAATTCCGCTCATTGAAATCACGCCACCTCAATCACCTCAATTGATCTCGGGCATATTGCCTAGAGAAGTTCAGATCTTCCTAGCTGAACTTCACGATCGTTTCGAGGTCACCCGTTTAGAGTTGTTGCAAAACCGCGAGCGTCGCAGTGAAGCTCTTCGCGCGGGA
>CALCCV010000251.1 GCA_937900305.1 uncultured Pseudobdellovibrionaceae bacterium
TGTGCAACTTCTAAAAACCGCTGAGGATCAACTCCTCAAACTCCCATCCCGAACCAGATTCCAAATTCGGAGATGCAAACAAGTCCGCCAGTTTTTGTTGATAGCACCACTTAGTATTGAAATTGCTGACCTTTGAGCCTCATCAACACGAAAGTGTTCCAGTTTTTCCCTATTCCTTCTTCATTCTTCATTCATTCTTTCTCTCCTCTCTTCTCCTCTCCTCTAAGCGCGGGAAAATCCTAAGTCTCCCTTTTCCTGGACCTCGCTGCAGGAAAGTCGACGTACACGTCGACCGAAAGCCTGGATGGCTTTCGCCGAAAGCGCGAGCGGCCGGATGAAGCGTGTCCAGGAAAAGGGAGATTTAGGATTTTCTTATTCGTCGAGAATGAAGTTCGCTGGATCAACCGGAGTGCCGTTCACACGCACTTCATAGTGACAATGTGGACCTGTCGAACGCCCCGTGTTCCCAACAGCAGCGATGACGTCGTACTTTGTGACTCGTTGGCCAACGTGGACGTAGATTTGCGAATTGTGACCGAACCGGGTGGTCACTCCGTAACCATGATCGATGCTGACCAGCTTGCCGTAGGTGTCGTCGTACGACGCAAAGATCACGACACCATCCGCGGGAGCATACACCGGTGAACCCGGGGCGGCCGCAATGTCGAGGCCTGCGTGCATCGCCGGGCGGCCCGTGACGGGATTGATGCGATAACCAAACCGCGAAGTGATCCACCCTTTAGCAGGTCGCACGTTCGGAATTGCATTTAACAAACTTTGCCGCTCAGAGAGCGTTTCCCAAAGATCGATCACACTCTGTTCACGCAATTTAGTTTCGTTGACCGCACGATCAATACGCACCACCAACGAAGCATAGTCTTGGTGAGATCGCTCGGCGACCATGTCTCCCGTTTGATCATTAGGGATAGCCTTGTTTTCAAAAGTGGGATCTTGAGCCGTGAGAGTTTCGACCGGCGGGCGCTCTTCCATCGGTTCATAATCTTCGACTGGTTGGTTGGCCGAAGGCTTAACCCCCATGGACAACTTGGTGACCCGATCTTCGCCTTCAATATTGGTGATTAGTTTTAGCTTTGAGGTGAAAGTTTTCACACGTTCAAGGCTGTTTTCAAGAGAGCTGACTTTGCCTTCAACAATTTGAAATTGTTTTACCAGCTGCGCATTCTCTTCGCGCAATTTTTTATTTTCAAAGCTCTGCAGAATGAGCCCGAAGTAATCGACGGTGCCCGCAACAAGGGCCACTGTCAAAATCAGGGACACAAAAATCATTCCTTTGATCCACGCTTGAGACAAATGCAGACGAAGTGTTTTACCACTGGAGCTAGACACCAGAAAGATGGTCACTTTGCCTTTATCCAAGACTGATGCGCTCCCTCAAAAGAAGTGTAGAACTAAGACGGTTACGTTATCATCTCCCCCATTTGCCAAAGCCTGGTCAAGGCAAAGTTTGGCAGCTCGATCTGGGGGATAAGAATTCAATATCTCTGCGATTTTTTGATCTGGAACCATGCCCGTTAAGCCGTCGCTACAGAGCAAATAACTTTCGCCCGGCACAATATCACGCTCGATGACGTCCGCGAAAACTTCACGCTCATAACCGACGCTGCGAGTGATGACGTTGCGACCAACGTACAAATGCGCCTGATCTTCAGCAAGTAAGCCAGCACGAATCTGTTCATTGATCAGCGAGTGATCTTCGGTGACCTGCCACAGAGATGGGCGACGATGAAGATAGCACCTTGAATCCCCGACGTTGCCGATAAATAAACTTTTTCCGCGAATGTGCGCCAAGACCATCGTCGTTCCCATGCCTGACAAATCTGAATATTCACTCGAAGCTTTGTCAAAGATGCGGTGACTGGCTTCAGAGTAAGCCTTCACGATGGCTTCGCGCGCGTGATCATTGCGCAACTCTGGCGCCATCATGACTTCTTCGACGGTAGTGACAGCCATGGACGATGCGACTTCACCACCAGTGTGCCCGCCCATGCCGTCAGCGACGATGAATAGGCCGAGCTCTCTATTGATCAAATAGGAGTCTTGATTTGTATCTCTGCGAAGACCGCGATCTGTTTTGCACCAAACTTCAAAATTCATTCGGTAAGTGACCTTATGCTCAAACGTGTTGTGACTTCTTATTCGTGGTACACGACTTTATTTTCAGACCTCGGGGCAGACTCGTCAAAGGCATTGGCGAGCGGATCGGCTCTTGGGCTAGAAGGCTTGGTGATTTCTGGTGTTACGTCGGGTGAGCTGAAAGCTTTTGCATGAGTTCAATGATGTCGTCAATGGACGACACTTTATGGATGTAGAGCGGGTATTTTTCCAATTTTAATTGAATTTTAATTCATTGAGTCAGAAGGGGTTCACTAGGCACGAACCCCTTCTCGCCTGCAGAATGGTTAGTGGCCTCTTAAGCCGCTTTTTTTGCAGCCGTGCGCTGATTCATTGGAACGTAATCTCTTTTTGTAGGGCCGGTGTAGATCTGGCGAGGCCGACCAATTTTTGTGGTTCCGCTTTCGTTCATTTCTTTCCAATGAGCAATCCAACCTGGCAAGCGTCCGAGGGCAAACATCACGGTGAACATATTCACTGGAATGTTGAGCGCACTGTAAATGATGCCGCTATAAAAATCCACGTTCGGATAGAGCTTCTTTTCGATAAAATAGGCATCCTTCAAAGCGGCCTCTTCGAGTTTTTTTGCAATCTCGAGCAAAGGATTGTGAATTCCCATTTTGTTCAAAACTTTATCGCAAGCTTTTTTAATGATGGCCGCGCGAGGATCGAAATTTTTGTAAACACGGTGACCGAAACCCATCAATTTGAATGTTGAATTTTTATCTTTCGCCATGGCGACGTATTTATTTACATCACCACCATTGTCATGAATCTCTTGCAGCATTTCCATGACGGCTTGGTTGGCACCACCATGCAATGGTCCCCAGAGTGCACCCACCCCTCCAGAAACGGAGGCATAAAGATTCGCGGCACTGCTGCCAATCAAACGCACCGTCGACGTGCTGCAATTCTGTTCGTGATCAGCGTGCAGAATCAAAAGCAAATTCATGGCTTCAACGATTTCTTTGGGCACTTGATATTCTTCGGTTGGCACCGCGAACATCATATTCAAAAAGTTGCTGCAATAATCTAAGCTGTTTTTTGGATAGATCCGTGGCTGACCGATCGAAGTTTTATAGGCGTAGGCAGCAATGGTCGGAAGTTTCGCCATCAACCGGATGATACTCACTTCGACTTGCTTTGGATCCGCAGGATCTAAAGACTCTGGATAGAACGACGACATCGCACAAACTGCAGAACCTAACACGGCCATCGGATGTGCATCTTTTGGAAAGACGTCGAACAGTTTGACCAGATTCTCTCGCAACAACGTGTGGCGGGTGATGTCGTTCGAAAATGTTTCAAACTCTTGTTTGGTTGGCAGGTGACCATAAATCAAAAGATAGCTCACCTCTAAAAAATTCGACTTTTCAGCCAGCTGTTCGATCGGAATTCCGCGGTAACGCAAAATTCCCTCTTCGCCGTCCAAAAATGTAATTGCACTTTTGGTGGCACCTGTATTTTTATAACCAGAATCGATCGTAATATACCCACTTACATCGCGTAATTTTGATATATCAATCGCTTTTTCGTTCTCTGTACCCGTAATAATAGGTAGCTCAACCGTTGTAGTATCTAATTTGAGTGTTGCTGAATCTGACATATTTAATGTAACCTCTTAATTCAAACAAAACTAACTAAATCCACCTGTTTTTGAACTATGCTTATAAAAAGATTTTGTCATTCAGAATTGAATAGGTGGCAAATTTGTATCGATAGCCC
>CALCCV010000252.1 GCA_937900305.1 uncultured Pseudobdellovibrionaceae bacterium
AATTATTCACAGGCCAGGGGCAAAAAAAATTTCTCGTCTGGTCTGGGGCGGGCTAACTCTGCAGAACGAAAAAACGGCTGCCTCGACCACTGAGCGAGAACGGATGTGGTTTGCTCGTTTGATCTTGAGAGGTCAACGAGGACTTGAAATTGCACTGTTGGATCCGCGCCGATTTGCGAAAGTCTGGTTGAGCGATGAACCACTGAAACATCCGCGAATTCAAAAGTTAGGTGCAGACCCCTTGGTGAAATTTTACACGTTAAGGGAGTTAACTCAGATTCTTCAGCGCCGAAAATTGCCAATCAAAGCCCTTTTGCTAGATCAGACTCTTTTTGCCGGAGTCGGCAACTGGCTCGCCGACGAGATCCTTTTTCAAGCGCGAATTGCACCGCAACGACCTGCAAACCAGCTGAAAACCGCGGAAGTTCAGGTCTTGCGGAGAAAAATCCTTTCGGTCATCCGTAAGGCCGTCCAGGTGGATGCAGACTACGACCGGTTTCCAAAGGCATGGCTCTTCCACCACCGTTGGGGAAAGAATAAAAGTGCGAAAACTTCACGCGGCCTTGCAATTCGTCACGACGAAATCGGCGGTCGCACGGCTGCGTGGGTACCAAGCTGGCAAAACTGAATTTTGCGAATTTTCAGAAGCCAGCAGGCCTTCAGAGCGGAGCGTAAAGCTTGACGTACGCGATTCCGTCTTCATTAAAGTAGCCAAGTTCTTCGACGCCCAGGTAGAGATCAGTGGGCTTTTTTCCGCAAGCAAAGATCTGACCGGGCAAAAAACTTTCTACGTATTCTAAAACGTAGCCATTTGAGGTTCGGCGATAAAGGAAAACCATTTCTTGCTTTTGCTGGTCTCGTTTCACTGAACCTGGAGCCATGATGTGGAAAATATAGAATGCTGAAGGCGAGACATCTCTTTCTAAAACCAAGAGTCTGGCTTCGTCGTAAATTTGTTCTTTTCGCAAGCGCCCCGTTTTTTCGGTGTACTTCGAAGTCAAATCGATAACTTTGGGTTGAGGCCAATGAATGCTACTCAAAGTGATTTTGACGCTAGTCATTCGTTGAAGAACGTCCCCGCCAGGCAAGCTACGATTTTCGGCTTCGCCCGTGAGTTCAACTCGGTCAAGGCGACACTTTTCGGAGTTTAACTCCGTTTGCAAACTCGACATATCCAACGTCGCCGAGCTCATCCAAGTGGTGGTGGCCTCAACGTATGGGGAGACCACTCGATTTCTGGTGGTCCAGAACTCAGGCAGAGCAAATGCCTTGTGCGAGCAAATCAGCATCACGAAAAAGCAGAGCGCCTCGCGGCTGGCAAATTTTTGTGAGATGGAATTAATGAATTTAAAACTTTGGAATGTCATTGATAAGTTCCTTTTGGTGAGTTGGTTTTGGCGGCTTCGAGAGGTTTTAGATATCACTCGCTCGTCGCAACACGTGACTGTAGGGATTGAAGGACTCAAACGTGACTCCCTCTGGAATCTCTCCGCAATGCCGAACTCCAGACCAGTACGATGTCCCGTCACGATCCACTTCTAGAACTTCCATATAGACGATCACCATGGCTGAGTTCACGAGGCCCTTGACCTCTCGAATCCGTTCACCGCCGACAAAGCCTTGATTTGAAATGTGATAAAAAAGTTGGTAGGCATTGCTGCCGCTTCCATAATTAGACACCGATACCTTATTCGATCCATAAAAATCAAAGTCGAATGATTCTCTAGAAATGAACGGACCGCCGTGCTTCAAGCTGACGCTAAAGATCTTCGATTCGTTGAAGGGTTTGCCTTCTAGGTCGATATTGATCGAGTGGCTGCTGCTCGTTGAAGGAATCCAGCAATGCGGTGTTTGATCCTTTGGTGTAGTTACAGAGCTGTAAAAAGTTTTTGGATCGACCTCGCCCGCTTTGGCAAAAGTGCCGAGCGATGTAAATGCACCGAACAATATAAGGCCATTGGCCCAAAGCGCTTTCATTTTTCGAACTCCTTTGAATGAGGAAAACAGTTTCTTCAAAATTCGAGCTTGCTCGTGACAGGTTCATTAAATTCGCAGGGGAAAAATTGCATCAAAGAAATCTGTTCCGTAATTTCCAATGAAGTTAGCAAATGATCTAAGCGAATTACAGTCCAACAAAATGAGAGTGGTCGCTCACAGCGACCACCAACGAGTTTGCGTTTGTGGTCTCTAAATTGCATCCAAACAACGTATGAAAGTTCTGATTTGGTTCGGCGCTGTGTTGTCTGGATTGGTCCTCTGCATCTCCGTACCTGCGGTGAGTAAGGATTCCGGAGCTATACCGGGTTCTGCTGGTGAACTCTCTCACCTCGCAATTGCACCATTAAGGATCGCCTACGAAAAATACCCTGAATTCAGCGAGAGATTGTTTGGTTTATCCTTCAATGAACTTGCGGAAATGTTTGGCGGCGTTCAGTTTAATTTCGTTGCCAAGGGTTCGTCGGTCTTCTTGCGCTCAACAACCGCCAATTGCTTAGACGGTCGTCGGGAGGTCCGTCTTTTTGAGCCCCTAGACTCCTCCAGCCCAAATGCAGCTTACTTCGTTTTGCACGAGGGTCTTTGCGCATTGGGCTTTAACGATCACACCTACGCCCTCACCACGATCATCGCGATCCTCAACAAGTATGAAATCAGTTCAGATTCCACGCTATTGCAGAGTTTGATCGAGCTCGCTGATTTGCTCGGTCAGCAAAACGCGGCGAATACGCGCTTTCAGGTGCTTGCAGAGGGCGGAACAAAAATCGGTGGCGGAGGCGACCAATTCAATTTAGATCAAAAAATAGCCACCGTCGAGGCTTGGTTTTCGCGTCGAAACTTTGAATATGGAAGCCATGAGTTGATTGCGGGTCTGAAAATAATTTTGGCCACCGGCTTCGAAAAATATGTGCGAGCTAAAAAAACTTTCGATTTTCCGAATGTGACAACTCGCGATCGCAAAGAGGGCGACGACAACCTTTTGTCGAAAATCGATTTCCTCCCGCAGGTAGGAGAAATTGAAATTTCGTTCGGCGAAACGGTCCTTACTGAAGCTCAAAGAAACACGAGTCTCGCGCGGAGATTTTTAAGCGGCCCCGAGCGCGTACGGGTCGCTAACTACTTTGTTGATACGAATAAACTGGAAAAATCGAAGGAGCTTTTTTTAAGTCTCGTCGAATACGCCCTCGATCCTGGGGAGTTTTCAAAATTCGCCTTAGATACGTCTTCGGTTCATCGTGGTGTCACCACCGCTCGGACTCACAATTGTATGCAGTTTCGAATCGGCACGAACGCGAACGAAATCGTGACTACGTACCTCAAACAAACGCTCACCCCATGGGTTATCAGCGAGAACATCTGCCAGTCGATTTTAAAAGCTATTATCCACCAAACAAAACCTCATTGAACGAATATCTCGCACAGAGGATGTTGATGAAAAAAGATTCCCAGCGAAACCAACATGTCGGGTCTATACTCAAGGACTATTTAGCCCGAAAAAAAACGAAGACTTCTGCCTATTCCTTAAGGGCCTTGGCGAGGGATTTGAAAATTTCGCATTCGTACTTGTCGGAAATTTTGAACGGCAAAAAGGACCTTCCACTTCGAATGCTCTCGAAAGCTGGCAAGATCTTGGATATCGACCAGCCAACTTTTCGCATGTTAAAAGATCTTCTCTTACCAGCGAATTTTTCCGAAGCTCATCGCGAATCAGCTATGCAATCCAATGCGCCGCGATCGCCCAGACGTTGGCGACCCGTTACAAAGCCGGGTTCGCAAGTCTTACTGGGCGACTGGTATTATCCGGCCATCCTTGAGCTCACAACTCTCGGTGAAACGAGTCCCACAGCCCAAGATATCGCAA
>CALCCV010000253.1 GCA_937900305.1 uncultured Pseudobdellovibrionaceae bacterium
GACTCGCCCAATGCAACATGTCGGCATAGATTTGGTGGACTTTGGCAAAAGTCTGAATGGCAATCGATATGCACTCTGTGTTATTGATTCATTCACGAATTCATGTATCAATAAAAAAACAACACCCAAAAAAAAAAAAAAAATAAAAAAAAATGCAAGCCTGCAAAATTCACTAGACCGACGCTGCTCAAAAGTCCTGTGGCTGCGCCATTCTCTGGACCTCTTTGCCTTGAAATTTTTGGAATCTCCTCGGCCATGGTTCAATTTTGGGTTTATTTTGTGAAAATCATCCAAAGGTCATGGTGAAAAGCTTCAAGCTCTCCCCGTGGTGCGCCGAAATTCAATGTAGAACCACTAATATTGTCCGCTTGTGCGGAGGAGCTGTATGAGTTTCGATGACAAAACACTGGAAATTCCTCAATCACTGCCAATGTTACCTGTTCGGGACATTGTTGTCTTTCCGTATATGATCATTCCCTTGTTTGTAGGGAGAGAGACGTCCATCCGTTCGGTGGAAGAAGCACTGGCGAAAAATCGCTTGATCTTCTTAGCCTCGCAGAAAGACATAGCTGAGGAGAATCCTACTCCGCAGTCGATCTATACAGTTGGCACCGTTGCGATGATCATGCGGATGCGCAGATTATCTGATGGGCGCATCAAGATCCTAATTCAGGGTCAAGCGAAAGGCCGAATTACAAACTTTGTGAAAACAACACCAAGTTTTGAAGTCGCCGTCGAGAAACTCGTTGAAGAGACGGTCAACCTTCAGGATGTTGAAGTCGAAGCCATGGTTCGCTCGTCCAAGCAGTTCATCGAAAAGATGATCGCCTTGGGAAAAAATCTTTCTCCAGATATTTTGCTGGTTTTGGATGACGTCAAAGATCCAGGACGCATTGCTGACCTCATCGCCAGCAATCTCGAGTTGAAAGTTCCAGACATTCAAAAAGTTTTGGAAACTACGAATCCAAAAGAGCGACTGAAAATTGTATTGGATTATCTGCAACAAGAATTACAGCTCTTGCAAATGCAATCCAAAATCAAAGGCAACTCTGGCCGTGAAGACATGGCTAAGAATCAGCGAGAACACTATCTTCGCGAACAGATGAAGGCCATAAAAAGTGAGCTCGGCGAAGGCGATTCAAAAACTGAAGAGATTGATGAGTTGCGAGACAAAGTCATCAATTCAGGGATGCCCGCACCGGTCGAGACGGAAGCGCTGAAGCAGTTGGGTCGTTTAGAACGAATGCATCCCGATGCCTCTGAAGCAACGATGGTTCGCACCTACCTCGACTGGATGGTTGATTTGCCTTGGGCGAAACGCTCAGACGATGCGATCGATTTACAGCGATCTAAAGAGATCCTTGAAGAAGATCACTACGAATTGACGAAAGCGAAAGAGCGCGTTTTAGAATTTCTTGCGGTTCGCAAATTGAAGTCATCAATGAAGGGTCCAATTCTTTGTTTCTCGGGCCCACCCGGAGTCGGCAAAACGAGCTTGGGAAAATCCATCGCGCGTTGCATGGGTCGTGAGTACTTTCGAGTCGCTCTGGGCGGTGTGAAAGATGAAGCCGAAATCCGCGGACACCGAAGAACTTACGTTGGTGCGATGCCCGGCAAAATTATTCAAGCTCTTCGCCAAGTCAAAACGAATAATCCGGTCATCGTGCTGGATGAAATCGACAAACTCGGCAGCGACTTCCGTGGAGATCCCTCTGCGGCGATGTTGGAAGTTTTGGATCCTGAACAAAACGCGACCTTTCGCGACAACTATTTGAATGTTGATTTCAACTTGAGCAACGTTCTCTTTATCGCAACGGCCAACGTCTTGGACAATATTCCCGCAGCTCTTAGAGATCGGATGGAAATCATCCAGATCCCTGGTTACACAGAAAACGATAAACTTTTCATCTCGAAAAAACATTTGATTTCTCGCCAGATCGAAGCCAATGGAATCACGGATAAAAATGTGAATTTCACCGACGATGGTTTGAAATACCTGATCAGCGGATACACTCGTGAAGCAGGTTTGCGAAATTTAGAGCGAGAAATCGGTTCGCTTTGCCGCAAAGTTGCAAAACAAGTGGTTATGAATGAGACCAATTTC
>CALCCV010000254.1 GCA_937900305.1 uncultured Pseudobdellovibrionaceae bacterium
TGGAGCAAAAAATAGAAACCTTGAAGCTAGCAAACAATTTTTCAGATTTGAAAATCGAAACACAAGACCTCCAAAACGGTCTCGATAAGCTCAGTGCTAAGTTGGATCAGAGTGCTCTCGGTGCCTACATGCAGGACAAAATGCTAAAGATGATGAACTCTCGCGCCATTTGTAGTTCGGTCAACTCCTGCAGCACAGGCGGGCAAGGCCAATTGGGACCTGAAGGGATGGAAGAACTTTTTGGAAAAGCTGGTCAGGCTTCCGTTCGGAGACCTCCATCACCAAGTGCGAAGTAAAAATTCGATCTTGCTGGCCCTCCGCGCTGCGCAAATTGCAAAAATATGGATGATTTGTCGGATCTTTATATGCACGCGGCGCTGAATCGTTTCACTGATTTTTTAGAGATAAAACGAAAAGCGCCGACGCTCGACTTTTTACAAGAAATTTTTATTTTATCTGATTCGCCATCTTGGCTTTCAGGCTGAGCTCGTAGCCGTAGACACTGCTCAGGACCATCAGCCACGTAACCTTCCCAAGCATGTGTGATTGTGCAACAAGACGGCGGCCTAAGAAAGAAAAGGTCGAAGTAGGTCTTTTTCGAAAACTCTCATCCAAGCAGCTCACGGCGCAAAAATGAAGCGAGGTTCGTTTTATCGAGCCAAGTGCAACAAGTGGAAATTCAAACTTGGCTCTGCGAATAAGGCGAAGGCAGCATTCGCAAATCGATTGCTCGCGTGATCTATAAGATCATTGCGGGGGACAAATACAGCAGTACACATGCGCGGGGATCCGAAAGAGCACAAAGAGGGCAGAGGTTATCGAGATAAATTGGTTACGAAAACAAACTCTTTTCCGGGCCTATCGGGAGCGCCTCGAACTTCGACGACTTTGTATCCGCATTTGTTCAAAGACCTCTCGATAGAATCCCGATCGCGAAAACGCAAAGTTGAATCCGATGAAAAAACCTTGCCATCGGATTCAAATACATAAGTCCATCGGAAATTAACCTGATCTCCTTAGGTTCCGGTAACGTCACACCAACGTTCTACATTTCCAATTTTTGGGATGTTTAGACGTTGAAAGGTTTTTTCGCGGGTCCAATCGAGCCAAGCCTTTTGTGAAGGGTCCCTGACCTCAAAAACAAAGTGCCCGGCCGGGTGCAGGGCTTTTCTTATCGAACTTATAGTTTCCTCCCACGACTCATCAGTCAGGAACACTTGAGCAACATTTCCGGTCATGACTGCGAGGTCAACAGCGAGAGGCGGGAGTTTAGTTGCGTCTCCGTGTACCCATTGGACTTTGTCGGAAAATAATTTGCTTCGTGCAATAGCCAAAGAAGCGAGCGCTGGATCTAATCCCGTTACAGTGAATCCGCGTTCAGCAAGGATCAATGCGAAACAGCCGGTCCCACATCCGACATCAACAATCCATTTGCGAAGTTCGAACCAGTGACTCTTCGTAAGCATTTTTGCGGATAAAAATTTCGTTGCAGGAAAGATGATGAACCTAAAGTTGGCTGTTGAGTTCCTGAATAATTAAATCGCACACCAGTTTCGAGTTTTGAAAGATAAAGAAATGATCACCTGGGCATTGATGCAGAGTCCAGGTTCCTGACGTGAAATCGCTCCAGCGACTTGCTTGCTCTTTACTAAGGATATCTTTAGTTCCTAGGAGACATGTTGTCGGAATCGGTAGGATCTCCAGAATGGAAACTGGTGAATCGCTTAGAACTTTGAAATCTGCACGCAAGATCGCGAGAAGGTAAGAGCTTAAACTCGGATTTTTTAAGTCGTCTTGCGAAAGACCTCCCATTTGAATGACCGATTGCAGAAGCATGAAGTCTGGGAGCAGGTGTAGGCCACGAATCTTTGGTGGAAGGGTTCGGGGTTCGCAACTGGAAAGAAATAGATGAGAGGGCAAGTACTCGCCTGCGCGGAAGAAGTTGCGAGCCACCAGGTAGGCTAGATGTCCCCCGAGGCTGTGGCCAAACAGCGCCCATGGACCCGATATCTTCTCGCGTAACTGATCTTCTACATCTTTTGCAAGAGTCTCTAGATCGGTACAAAACGGTTCATGAACTCGGGATCCTCGGCCCGGAAGAGTTAGAGTTTCGAACTGAAAGCCATTCTGTGCAAAGTGGTCATCAAAGTTGGAATACGAGCTCTCGTTTCCGCCGGCAAAGGGAATGGAAAAGAGTTTAATTTGCGAAGATAGATCAAAACTCATAGTCACGTCCTAATAGAGTTCGATCCCCTTGGCTTGAGGGAATTGTCAACGCCTCTCCATGATCCTGATGATACCTTGAAAACCCTGATGCGTCTGGGAGACCGGGGGTTTCATCAACGATTCGCAGTTTGATTTTCTCTTTTGTTTGTAAATGAATTGCCACCGAAGTGGCGACTGATTCATAGCTACAGAAGGAGAGATTCCAATTTGAAGGAAACGAAAGTAACACCTTTTTCAGAAAAGTCGGGAGCTGCGATTCTAAGTCGGCCAGCTTTGAATAAGTTTTTATTTCCTTACCATTGACCGAGGTTCTCAAAACTTGATTTTGAGTCAGTTGCCAGGTCGACCAACAGCGGGCTCCACGCTTCGATTGAATCTTGAAATGAACTTCCCGTTCGTTGGGATGTGGGATTTCTTTCAGCAATTGAATTTCTGGTTCCCGACCCACGTTCAAAACAGGAGCCGCCGTTGAATAGACGGATTTTTTGGTAAATAAAACTTCGGGTCGTGGGCCTGAAGAGACTACCGATTGAAAGATGGATTTCAAATCCGTCTGATCAAACTTTTCTGGAGTGATCCACAAATTGGTGGGCAAGGATTGATGTTTTGCGAAAATGAGTGAAGAGACTCGAGGGACGAAAGAGTTATAGCCGAAAAAACACAGACCGAAGACCACAGCGGTGCCGCCCAATATCATGGTTAGCAACGCTCCGTGCGAGTGCCGTCTATTTCTCAGATTGGCAGATTCGACAAGGCTCAGTGTTTGCAAAACGGGTAACAAGAAGATGGCGGCCGCGACGGGGAGCAGACCTCCTTCGAGGATCGAGATGACCAAAGAGGTTTCAAAGCACAATACCGCTAGACCCGTTAGTGAGAGCGCCGTGATAGTGAGTGCGGAGGCTGTCGAAGCGCGAGACCTGTTTTTTCGATTGGGTTGAAGAAGGAAGCTGCCAAAAAAAGCTCCCATCGTCAGTAGTAGAATGCCGTGCCCTAGGTAAGAAATGGATGGTGCCCAAACTTGCAAAGCGAACGCGAGGAGACTCCATACGATGATTGCGCCGGGCCAGGTGTTTATCGAAGGGCCAGTGAAAAAGCGACAACGTACCCAAATCAGAAGTCCCATCACCGTAGCGGTCGAACTCCACAAAAAATACCTGCCGTGAGCCAAGAGCACTCGGTCCTCTAAAATCCATCGGAGACAGGATCCAAAGAAAATCATTAGCGCGATGAAAACTATGACTTCTAGGAGAGTCAACGCAGCTCCCAACCAAATCGAGCGTCCAGTGATTTTCTGAGAAGAAACTTTCTGAGATCGACAAATTGCGACGAAAAGGCCAATTGAAAACACCAAGCCTAGTATCATCAACAGCCATGAAATTAATGACGTGTACTGAATCAAAAACAAACCTAAGACATCAAAGAAAATGCGATCGGGTGACCGCGGCGGCAATTCGTTAACGGCAAAATACTTTGCTAGATCCAAAGCCTGTTGACCCTGGTGAAAGAGAGTCTTCGGATCTACATTTTCGACTCGATCCGAAAGCGTGTGGTAGTGATGGAGATGGTCACCGTACGCGAAATTCAAAGAAGGAATGCCGTGGGTTTTGAACACGGTCACGTCGGTGTCATTGGGCAGAAATCGATAAAGACTTGATATGAGGGAACTGCCAAGCGGAAAAGTCGCTGCCTCTTGGTACGCGGCTAAGAGGCCACCGTTTTGCCCCGAAGTTTCGAACAAGACGGATGGTCCAGAACTTCCTCTGGCTTCGAGGTTCACAACCAGGCCGATGTTTTTCATCTGCTCTGGATCTTCGGCAAAGGCCGCCGCCCCTAAAAGGCCAAATTCTTCCGCATCAGAAAATAAAAAGACAAATTCGTTTTTGAGAACGACTCCTGAGAGCTGGAGGTCTTTAATGATTCGTGCGACTTCCAATAAACTCGCGACTCCAACACCGTCGTCATTGGCACCATGGCTAAAAGGGACAGAGTCATAGTGACTCACAAACAGAATTCTCTTCGCTGCAGACGGCGAACCTATCCGGCCAATGAGATTGCGAACTGGGGCCACTGCGGCCCGCGGAGGGCGCATCGTGGCGCCGAGAGTGGCCTGGACTTCGACCTGAAGGCCGATCTTTCTCAATTCATTCTCGACGTAGGCGCCGACAATTTTGTGTTCAGCAGAACCAATGGGATGCGGTTTCCGTGCAATTTCCCGAAGGTGTGAAAATGCCGAATCCACAGAAAAATCTTGGGGATTTGTGGACGGTTCTTTGGCCGTTGGCTCGATCATCTTCACGGTGAAGAGGGCCACGGCAAAAAGCCAAACAAACAAAAGAGGGCTGGCCACCTTTTTCAAATCCAGAGTCCTGTTTGTTCTCGCGTTTTGAAAACCAAAGTGTATCCGGGGATCCTTTTGGCTTGGCGAAGCCATTGAAAAAATGAAAACTGATTGATCGTCTTTTCTTCGACACGATTTAACAGATAGCCAGGGATACCTGGCAAGAGGTGGTGCAACTCGTGCCGATCAAATCCTAATAGCAGCCACCGTGAAATGAATCGGGGAAAGTGAACCGACCGGGTGTACCGATCATGTTCGGTGGCCAATATCGGTTTGACGTCAACGTCACCCGCGCGTTCATAGGATAAGTGACAATGCTGGCAAAGAACGATCGGGTCCATGATGATCGAGTGAAGAACAAAACTTAAGGCGAAGACACTCAGATATCCGAATAATCCCAAAGCCGCCACGAGCAAGGCATGAGCAACCAAGACGCTGGCCGTGCTTAAATAAATACGTCGCTTTTGCCACGGCTTTGGATAGAGTTGAACGAGTCGGCGCAAGTTCCAATAATTCGTGACTCGATACCGAAGAAAGAGCACCGGAATAAAATATCGCCAGCAAAAGTTGAGAACTCGAATGGCCCAAGGTGATGGTTCTGAAAGCAAGCCTCTGCTTGTCGGATCGCGATCCAAGTAGCCCGTCCACCGATGATGATCTTCGTGCACCAACTGCCAATTCTCTGCTGGCAAAAACGCCAAAATTCCGGCGAAGAAGCCCACAATCTGATTAGCTGTTTTTGATCGGAAAAGTGTTTGGTGTTTGGCTTCATGCAAAAGCACAAAGGATTGAATTAAAACTACGGTCATCAAGATCTGTCCGAAAAACCACTCCACCATCGATCCCAAAGACAAAGATACGCCGAGCGCCACTAAAAAGACATTCAATGCAACAAAACCAACAGCGCTCCGCAGAGCCCCTTTTGATTGAGCAATGAGTTTTAACCGGATCGATCGCAGTTCAGTCTTGTTCATAAATTTCCTCGAGCCTTAGGCTTCCACTTGTTCTAAAAGGTTGACCATTTGGCTAATTGTCGGATTCTGGAACAACTGGGCCACTGTCAAACGTCGCTGAAAGCGCAAATTTATTTTTTCTGTTAGAACGGCAAGCAAGAGAGAGTGACCTCCGACTTGAAAGAAACTGTCTTGCAATCCGATTTGATTATGACCAAGAACATCGACCCAAAGTCCGTGCATGACCCGCTGTTCTTGAGTGGCGATCAAAATTGACTCCGTAGCATCCGGAGAATTTGGGACAAAAGGCAATTTCTGGCGATCGACTTTCTTGGCCGGGGTCAAAGGAAACTCGGTCAGAAAAATGATGTGCGAGGGGATCATAAAGGCGGGCAACATTTCGACCAGGTAACCACGAAGTTTTCGCGACCAAGCGGGCTGATCGTCTTTACTAAGCGCCGGATTGGTTACGACGTACAGTAAAAGTTGGTCTCCTCGTACGGCGTCTTTTTTGATCGTCGCGACTGAGTTTACTCCGGCTGTGAATTGATTCGCTCGAGTTTCGATTTCTCCGAGCTCAATTCGATGTCCGCGAAGTTTAATTTGGCCATCCAAGCGACCCACAAAAAATCTTCGACCATCTTCATCCAATCGGATTTCATCACCCGTGGCGTACAATCGCTCCACTCGATCGGGAAGTTGAACGGTCATAAACTTTTCATCACTGAGTGCCTGTCGCTCGTGATAACCTTTCGCTAAACCGATTCCACCGATAAAGAGTTGGCCCTTACCACCGAAGCCTACTAACTGAAGATCTTTGTCCAAAATATAAACCGTTGTCTGGTCAATCGGTTGACCGATGGGTACGGAGGCTGATTTCACATCTGCGGGTGTCACGTGGTGAATCAGGGACCATACGGTTGTCTCCGTGGGACCATACATGTTCCAGACTTCGCCGGTTTTGTTTAGCAGTGACCGCGCGAGATCTCCCGACATGGCTTCACCACCGCAAAGAACTTTGAGATTCTTGTTTCCATTCCATTTGGCTTTTAAAAGCATCCGCCATGTCGCAGGTGTGGCTTGGACAACGGTCGCCTGGGTTGTTTCAAGGTGCTTAGCGAGCAGGTTCCCGTCTGAGCTGAGACTTTGAGGCAAAATTTCAAGCGATCCGCCACAAATCAAAGGTAAAAACATTTCAAGTCCAGCAATGTCGAAAGAGACGGTGGTCAGCGCATCGAGATGATCGGTCTCGCAAAAGCCGGGCTTTTGTTGCATGGCTAATAGAAAGTTCGTGAGACTCTGATGCTCAATCAGAACTCCCTTTGGCCTGCCCGTCGAGCCCGAAGTATACATGACATAGGCCGTTTGCTGAAGCTGGGCAAAGTTGTCATTCAGTCGCTCTCTCAATACTTCTGGATCACCGTTCTTCGCCGACAACGGCAGGTCAGTACAATCGACACCAACAATACGCAACGATTCAACAGAGGACCAGGCGCTGGCCTTACTCGGTTCGGTCAATAGAATCGCTGCCCCTGAATCGTCGAGCATGTATTGAACTCTCTCCAGTGGATAGTTCGGATCCAGAGGCAGGTAATAACCCCCAGATTTTAGAATCGCTAGGAGTGACACGAGAAGGGTCGGCGATCGTTCAAAATGAACCGCAACCGGTATGCCAGGTCCGACACCGATTTTTCGCAATTGCTTCGACAGGACGTCGACCATTTCTTGTATTTGCTGGTAAGTCCAAGTCTGCGATTCGAAAAAAATCGCCGCCTTCTGCGGTCGCAAGCGGGCTTGTTCGTCAAAAAGTTCTGGAAGAGTCAGTGAAATTTGTTTTGAAAAACCATCGTTTCGAGAAACTTCCAACAATCTAGCGAGCTCGACTTCAGAATGAATGGGGAGCTTAGACCAATGCACCTCTGATTGAGAAAAGATCCCCTGGAGAAACTGAACATATTTCTGCAAGGCATTGGTCATTAAATTTTGGCTAAACAAATTGCCGTTGTATAAAAATTGGACCTCGAATTCTCCATCGGCTTGCTGAATGATGTTTAACTTGAGATCATCAAGACCTGCCGACTCCTTAAATTCTCGCTGTTTCAGTTCTAAGTTTTCGAAATTTCCAAAAGTTGCAATTGATGTAAATTCAAAAGAAGTCTGGCACAGCGGAGAAAAGGTCAAATTTCTTTCCGCTGAAGACCATTCGACAATGCTGTCAAATTTAACCTGGCAATGGTTCAAAATATTGCTCACTTGACCGAGTGTGCTTTCAACAAAGTGCGACCACTCTTTTGTTTGGAATGAGTGCTTGGAAAACTGAAATCTCATCGGCAACCGTTGAACCGCCTGCTGACTTAAAATATTTTGTCCAAAGAAAGCGCTCGGATTTGAAACACCAACCGCAAAATCATCTTGGCCCGTGATTCGATAGAGAAACGCGGCGAATGATGCGAGTCCAAAACTAAAAAAATGGTCCGCGCCACGAAGGAAAAGATTTTCAAGGTGACCGTTGATATCTTCATTCAATCTCAAAGCGATTTTTTCATTTCCTAGAGTTTGAAGGGCCGGTCGAAGACCTTTGCCTGGTAGGTCGAGCACCGGAGGTAGACCAAGCAGAGCCGAACGCCAAAACTCTTCGGCGGTCGTGCCATTCGCCTCCCGATTAACGACGTCGGGTCGTTTAAAGAAATTGGCCGGATGCATGCTGAATGAACCATTCAACTTCTGAGAATAGACTTTTGCAATTTGACCGAGAAGAATTTGCAGTGAAATTTCATCCGCGATCAAACTGTGCAAAGTGATTCCTAAAAGATGGGTCAAACACGGTCCCGTCTTCCCGCCAACGGGTTGCAAGACCACACGCCAGAGCATGGGTTGGTTCGTGGTTTCAAAGCCGTCTAAAAGAAACTCTTCGGTGTTCGAGCGACCCTCATCTAGATTCGCTTTCCTTGGCAGTTTGACGAGCGGCAATTCGCACCGTGGGTGCACCGCTTGAAAGAGCTTTCCCGGAGATGAAAAGAATGAGGTTCTCAACTGAGGATTCCATTTTTGGACGATTCTTAGGGAATCGATGAGTGCCTGAGAGTCCAACCGTCCACTCATCTCAATCATCAAAGAAGGATGAACGGAGGCCAAAGATTCACGAGCGAACAATCTGCGCTGCGCCTCAGACGCGGGATGAATTCGGGGAATCTCGCCTTGATCTAACTCTTGAATCAACAACTCTGGGTGATCCAAAATCTGAGATAAGATCAGCTCGAAAGAGGAGGCCCATCGTTCAATTGTGGCAACTGAAAAAAGTTTATTATCAAACTCAAAAGTTCCCCGATAGGCTCCGTCGGCTAAGGTGACCGTCAGCGAGAGATCCAGTTTCGGTTGAGAACTGTTGGTCTCAATTCTTTCAACTTGTAAGTCGGTCAACTCGAAGGGAACAGGCGCCTGATTTTCGAAGAGGAAAAGCGTCTGAAAGAGAGGAGAGCGAGCACCGACTCGTTCAGGGGCCAAGGCTTCAACAATTTTATCGACTGGGAACTCTTGATTGGCCAAGCCGCCAAGAACTCCTTCTTTCACTCGCTTCAAATGCTCATCAACGGTTATTTGAGATGCATCAAACGGGCGAGAAAAAGATTGCCTCAAGGGAAGCGTATTCACAAAAAATCCCACGGACTTTTGTGTCTCGGGAGTCGTGCGGCCAGCAACGGGGACACCGACAACAAAGTCGTCGTCGCCAGAACAGACATGTAAGAACGCACTATATGATGCCAAAAGCACCATGAATGGAGTCATCCCCCGACTTCTAGCGACTTCTTCGACTTTCCGTTTGAAAACGGGAGGGAGGGCGAACTCAAATTTCGCAGCGGAACCAGCCAGGTGTCCATTCTGCTCAAGAACATCCATCGGAAGGTTCAGCACCGAGTTCGCACCACGAAGCGATTCCGCCCAATAAGCGAGCTGACGGTTCCAGCCATCCGTGCCGACAGAAGCTCGTTGGGCCAATGCGTATTCTAGATATTGCTCCTCCGGAGCATTTCGATATTGCTCGGAACGAGCATCCTGAACTTGCTCCTCCGGAGCATTTTGAACTTGCTTCGGCCTACGCTCACTTGCGTAGTTCCTTCGAATCGCATCGAAAATGATCGGTAATGACCAGCCGTCGGCGACGATGTGATGAATCGACAGAAGAAATGTGTATTGCTCAGGGCCTTGTTGCCAAAGAGTCGCTCTCAGCAATGGTCCCTCTGCCAAATCAAATGGTCGCAGTGTCTCTTCCCTCAGAGCCGCTTCAAGATCCAAAGGAAGTTCTTTTTGGACAAGGAATGCATAGTTGATCGAAGAAAGCGGGGCGACACGTTGCTTGAGCTGGCCACTCTCCAGTAAAAAGTAAGTTCTAAAAACTTCGTAGGTTTCAACTAATTTCTGCAAGGCGCGGTTCAAAGCTTCGGTGTCGAGAATCCCTCGAATGAAAAAAGCTTGCGTCATGTTGTAAGAGGAACTCTCGGGATTGAGAGTTTGGAGAATCCACATTCGCTCTTGCCCAAATGAAGGGAGCTGGGAGGTCGTTCGGTCGATCTGCAAATCAGTGGTCATCACAACTGGAGCTGTTTTAACTTTTTGTTGATCGTCGATCAATCCGCTGAGGTCACCAAGCGTTGGTCTTTCAAAAATATCCCGAACGGAAAGAGTGACATTGAATTCCTTTTGAATTCTCAATTGAAGCTTTAGGATGAGAAGGGAATGTCCGCCAAGATCAAAAAAATCGGATGAACTCTCGAGATTCGAAGTCTGAAAGTTTAGGAGACTGCTCCAAATAGAAATCAATCGCCCGGTGGTACTCCGTTCATCAAAACCTTCCACTCGCTCGGGAACATCGCGACGATCTCCCTCGGTTGAATCCAGCGATCGCTGATTCACCAATTTTGCGAACAATTTTTGTCGATCTGTTTTTCCGCTCGAATTCTTTGGAATGTCGGTGACGACCTCAAAGTGAGTGGGAATCATGTAGCTCGGTAATCGCTCCTTCAGAAAGCTCTTTAGCTCCCTAGCGGCAAACGAAAAGTCCGGTGGGAGCTGAAGAAATGCGTAGAGCGCCGTTTCGCCAGTGATTTTGTCTGAGACCATCACAACGCATTGAAAAAAATCTTTTGTCTTGGCAAGCTCAGGCCAGTCGCCTATCGCCGATTCGATTTCGCCGAGTTCGATGCGGAATCCTCGAATTTTTACCTGATTGTCAATCCTGCCTAAATATTCAATGTGTCCGTCACGGTACCGAACGAGATCTCCCGTGCGATACAACTTTCCATTCTCAAAGGCAGGAGCTAGTTCTGGTCTAGGATTGGTTATGAATTTTTGATCATTTAGCTGGGGATTTTTATAATAGCCTCGGGCTACGCAGTGGCCACCGAGGCAAAGCTCTCCCGGCACGCCAAAGGGCACCGGCAAGAAATTCGAATCGAAAATGTAGGCTGAGATATTTGCAAGTGGAAAATCAATTGGCTCCATGCCATCCGGAGATTGAGATCTCTGATCGGCTCGAACTTCTAATCCGGTGGCAAATACGGTACACTCCGTCGGACCATACAGGTTCCAAAGACGACCACACCTTTGCAAAAGTGCGGATGCGAGTTGTCGACTCAAGGCTTCGCCACAGATGATCAGCTTGAAAGTGGATCCACCGCTCCAACCCGCTTCCATCAGCATTCGATAGTTGGCCGGGGTTGAATTGATGAAGTTGATTTTTTGCCTTTCGATGATCGAAACTAGTTCAATGCCATTAAGGGCATCGGTCCGACGAACCGGAAACACGCATCCGCCCACCAAAAGGGGAACGAAAAGTTCAAAGGTGGAGATATCAAAAGAAGGAGACGTCATAGCTAAAATGCGATCACGATCCGAAACGCTTTGTTGCTCGATCATCGATTGAAAGAGATTCACTAGCGAACGATGTTCGATTTGGACACCCTTCGGTTTTCCGGTCGATCCTGAAGTGAACAGGATATAAGCTAGACGGCGACTGTCTTGCGGTAAGAAAATCTTGTGAGTGGGAAGAGTTTCAGCTTTCTGAACGATTTGATCTAAACTGAGCCAATGGTTTTCATCCTTCGAAGTTTGGAACTTCGGCAGTAGGTCCTTTGATGTCAGAACGGCTTTTACATCCGCCTCGCTCAATATCGTCATCAACCTTTCGCGAGGAGACAAGATGTCCACGGGGACATAAGCGGCACCGGCCTTAAGAATTCCCAAAACTGTGATGACTAAGTCTGGCGTGCCATCCAAAACTACGCCAACTTTGTCTTCAATTCCTACTCCAAGTCCTTGAAGATAGTGAGCGATTTGATTCGAGCGCCGGTCGAGCTCACCGTAAGAGATCTCGTCGCTGCCGAATCGAATGGCTGGTCGCCCGGAGAACTTTGCGGCTTGTTCTTCAAACAGTTCGGTTAACGTCGTTTCGGCGACAGATCCGACGCCAGGCCCATGAATTTTGCTTTGGTAAAATTCTTTTTCTTCTTCGGTCAAGAGGTCGACCGCATGCACTGTTTGGTGCGGTGAAGCTGAAAGAGTGCTCAAGAGGTTCAAAAAGTGCGAAGTCCAACGAGTCACGGAACCCTTATCGAAGAGGTCGTCGTTGTAAGTAAAACAAGCCTCGGCACTCTGATCACTTTCCGTTATGAACAGTCTCAAATCAAACTGCGCAGGCGAATGTTGATCTGGCAAAACTCGACTTTCGAGTCCGTTGAAATGAAATTGATCGGCAAAGTTTGCATTTTGATGGATCATCAGAACTTGAAAAAATGAACTTCCATGAACTTGGCGATTGGGCTTCAGGACTTCGACCAATCGATCGAGCGGAACATCTTGATTGGCATAGGCGGCGAGTGAAAAAGCTTTAATTCTTTCAATTAATGATTCAAAGGTGGGTGAGTTTGAAAGATCTATCCGAAACGGTAGCGTATTGACAAACAAACCAATCAGATTCTCTAGCTTGGGATCTCTCCGGTTGGCGATCGGAACGCCGATGACTAAGTCTTCGGTTCTTCCCATTCTCGCAAGCAACGTCGCATACGTTGCTAAGTAAATCATGAAGGGAGTGATCGACTTGATTTGAGCCAAGCGTTTCACCCTCTCAACGAGAGACGTAGGAATCTGAAAGCTCACGGAACTTCCGCGGCCAGAAGACTTGAGGGGACGTGGCTTGTCTAAAGGCAATTCGAGTGGAGCCGGTGCAATCTCGAGATGCTTTCGCCAAAATTCAATCTGCCGTTTTGTGCTTTCTGAATCTAACGTTTGATTTTGATGAGATGCATAGCTCGCAAAACTCGTCAGCAGTCTCGGCAATCGCGAATCCCGTTTTTCGAGCTGGGAATTGTAGATTTCGCTGATCTCTCGAGCCATCACCGAAGCCGAAGGTCCATCAAATACAATGTGATGAATATTGACGAGTAAATAGTGCCGAGTCGAACTGAACTTAAGAACTTTAACCCTGAGCAAGGGTTCAGCCGAAAGATCAAAGACATGATACGTTTCCATTTCCCGAAGGCGGCCAAGCTCTTGAGACTTCTCTTCGTCCGAATGAGAGGAGAGATCAATCACCTCCCAGCCAAATTCAGACGTTTCGCGTAAGACCTGTCGGGGCTCTCCGTTGATATTTGGAAAGGAACTTCGCAGCGTCTTTTGACGTTGAACGAGGCCTTCGAACGAATGAAACAATGCCGAAAGATCTAAATCACCCCTCAAATCCAAACAAAGCGGGAGATTGTAAGCTGCGGACTTTTCTTGCTGACTCAAAAACCAAATTCGCTTCTGTGAAACTGACAAAGGTGTTTGCCCAATATCTTCATCGCGTGAAATCTCTTCACTTTTAGAAGCACCAACTTTATCTACATGAAGCATCAGCGAATGAACAGTTTCATGCTCAAAAACCAAATTGGGAGACAAATTCATTTTGAACTCTTCACTTAGGAGCGCCGCCAGTCTCACTGAGCTGAGCGAATCGATCCCGAGTTGAGTCGGACGCACATCCAGCTTCACGGCCAATTTCGGATTTCGACTCACTTCGCGAAAGTTTTTGACCAATGAAGAATAAATCTTCAATTGATTGTCAGTTAGGTCTTCAATGTCTGGCGTGCGTGTGGAGTCCGACGCTGGCTTTGGACTGGCTACGTACGGGCCATCGGCCGACCACAAAAAGTGAGGTTCGATCGCCTTGTCCTGAAATAACTTTCGACACAGACGGCGTTGAATCTTTCCGCTCGACGTCATGGGAATCTGACCAGGTTTCAAAAAGACGATCGCCGCCACGGATAAATCGTGCACGGCCGTGATCTTGTCCTGAATCTCTCGGGCCAGTGACGTCGTATCGACTCGACGTAGAAGTTCTCTTTGAATGGTGCAGAAGACAACTAAGCGCTCGCCTGAATCTTTGTCCGATACAGTCGCAAAAGCCGCGGTATGTCCGGTTCGAAGCGCAGAATTTGCCGCTTCAACGGTTCGCTCAATATCTTGAGGATAATGATTGCGACCTCGAATAACGATTAAATCCTTCCATCGTCCTGTAATGAAAAGTTCGGCTCCACGCAGGTAACCAAGATCCCCCGTACGGAGGAAGGTCTTTTCATCGCCAACCGTTAGATTTTCATCAGCCGATGTTGAAATCTTTGCGCTAAAAACTTCGCGAGAAAGGTCTGGTCGCTGCCAATACCCTGAAGCAACATGAGGACCCGACACCCATATCTCGCCGACCTCGCCATCCTTGCAGGCGATAAAGGTTTCAGGATGTACCACCGCAATTTCTTGCTCGAGCCAAGTAGTTCCGCAAGACACGGCCGTGACAACATTCGAGTTTCCCTGAACCTCATCAGCTTTATCAAGCTCACCAACAGTGTTGTTTGATCGGGCAATGACCTTTGCTTGGTTCTTTTCCAACTCCTGTTTGTCAATAATTTCGAAGTTGTATCCTTCTCTAGCGCGACCTCCACTGATTAATAGGGTCGCCTCGGCCATGCCGTAGGTTGGATAAAAAGCTCGCCGGTCGAATCCGCAATCGCGAAATGCCGCCGCAAACTTTCTCATGGTTTCGTGTCGGACCGGCTCGGCTCCATTGAAGGCAACCGACCACGAGTTCAGCTCCAGAGTCTGTTTTTGCTCGGCTGAAATGCTCTCCGTACAAAGATCGTAGGCAAAATTCGGTCCCCCGCTAGAAGTCGCTTTCACGTGCGAGATCAACTCTAACCAACGCGATGGCTTTTGAATGAACGCCACTGGCGACATCAGATGCGCGGGAAGTCCTAAAAACAGGGGATGCAAGACGGTGCCTATAAGACCCATGTCGTGAAACATGGGTAACCAGCCAGCGATAATGGTTTCGGGAGTGTGACCAAAGGCCTCGGCGATCATTTCCTCATTGGCGATGAGATTGCCATGGGTCACCATCACGCCTTTAGGATCGCCGGTTGACCCCGACGTGTATTGCAAGAAGGCAATGTCTGCCTCCCGAGAGCAAGAGGAAAAAAGTATTTCTTCCCTCGGCGAAGACGAAGACAGAAAATCCTCCGCGGCAAAAATAGGAATTGATGCCTCAGGCGGAAGGTTTGCCATGGCCTGGCCAACTTTCTCTTTGAGAGTCGAATCGGTGATCAAGCCCCTAGCCGAACAGTCCTTGATGATCGAATAAAGCCTCATGGACCTGTCGTTGAGCTTTGGGGGATTGACAGGAACAGGAATAACGCCAGCAAACAGACACCCCAAAAACGTTGGAACAAAACTCAGTGAAGGCGGGAACAAGAGTAGAATTCGTTGACCCGAGAACCTTTCGTCGACGAGCCGTGCGGCCACCCTTTGAGCTTGAAGCAACAAGTCTTCATAGGTCAAAACTTTCGGTTCCAAGGCGGTGTCAGGAGAATAAGAGTAGGCCGTGCTCCTTGGCCCGCGCCCAGCGTGCTGGAGAAGAATTTCGTGGATTGATTTCCATGGCCTTTTTGTCCCTAGTCTCATAGTTAAAAAGAACGTTGCAACCCAGATACCATGTTGAGTGCCGATCAACTTTTTTAATATTCAGTTATTTTAAATACTTAAAAATTTGGAGGTGGCTGGGACTCCATTAACACGCCCAAAATCTATGGTGCATATTTCAGAATTTCGTACCAAGATTGACAGTTGTTCGACAAATCTACAACCCGAGGCCAGATGATCGACCGACCTGCAAACTCAGTCACAACCGTATTTTTAGCCCAGCACCCTGATTTTGTCTCAATTCTCGGCGCCCTGACCTTCATGAAATTCAATGATCCACAATTTCAAAACCAACTTTTGACCCAATTTCATTCTGCCTTACCTCCTCAAATTCACCAAAGTGTAAGAAAAAGACAGATTGAATTCTTGTGTGGACGATGGGCTCTCCATCAGAGCCTGCAGGCGATGGAGATAAATTCTTCGGTTCCGATTGGAATTCGAGACTCTTTGCCGGATCTTCCACCCGATGTCTGTGGGTCGATTTCGCATTCTAACCACTGGGCCGCCGCCGTAGTTTTCCAAAAAAAACTTATCAACCAAATTGGAATCGACTTAGAGGAATGGTTTGATGAAGAAACCTGCCAGCAAATTGGAACTTCAATTGCGACTGAAGAGGAAGTAAAGAGTTTTGCAACGTTATCGGGTGATAAATCTAGAATTTTGACCCTCATCTTTTCGGCGAAAGAGGCTTTTTTCAAATTCTATTGGCCATCGAACAAAACTGTTCTCGAATTTTCGGATATCAAGATACAGATGAAATCCGATACCGAGTTACACGTCGAAGGCCGAACGAAGGATTCCGAATTTTTTCGCACCTATTCGCCGAGCATTCGTTATTGGCTATTTTCAGAATTCGTCTTCACGATCGCGGCGCCGCTGAATTTCTTTTCAAATCTCCCGGCCCATCTGTTGGATCCAAAAATTTAGCCGTCTCGAACCCTATTTGTTTGCTGACCGGAGTAAAGTCGTTCGATCCTTGAGTTGTCCAAGCTGAAAGGAACTTATTTTTATGAGAGGAATCATGAATTTATAAGGTTTGGTGATTGGGCCGCGGTGACAATTGGTGCCGGAGATGCGCTTGTAAAAGCGACGATTTCCGTAGCCAATTCGGCAGTTGTAGCCCATCAAAAAGGGCCAATATCCTTTGGAAAATTGAATCAAATTTTTTTCGAAGGCGAAAAACCTTTTCGCCGCAAGACATTCCGCAATCCACAGCATCAAGAGGTTTACAGAGTAAATAAGCGTGTCGTTTGCGTTCGGAGTGTAACTGTGAGGATTGAAATAATTTGAAGACTCTCCGCTTATCTCATGGAACCTATTAGAGCTTCTTCACATAATTCTCTTGCCACTGACTTTAGCCCATTGGCTTTTCCATTTTGGAGCGGGACAAGTTTCGGCCTGATATTCGATAAGCTCGAAAATCTTTTTTTCGCCGTTCTCGTCATGCATTATCTTGAAGAAAGAAATCGCATAAAGTTCGACTGTCTTCCCCTCAGGCATCTCGAATTGAAGGTATGTTTGGGTTATCACCGAGGAGCTGTGATCCCATCGGTCATATTTATGATTCATATTTCTGACTTCAAATAATTGGGACCCACATAATTTTTGCTTGCCTCGATGCAGCTCACAGCATCCATTGTTTCTCTAGTTTATGGCCAAGAAGCTTCAAAATCCTCCGCGAGAAGTTCTATCAATTGGTCTCATTTTTTCTTGTCCAGGAACTCCCAGAATGGACCATAGTATAAGCTTCATCCGCTGCATCTTCAGCTATTCCCATGGCATGTAATCCCATCGCTCGTGCTCAACAAGGGCCGATTCCACGATGCTGTAGGCCTGCCCGCGAGAGTTAGCTCTGCCGGATTTTACGCCGGCGTCTTTGAACAATTTTTCGATGTAAGGCACAAGTTGCCTAGTGCCAACCTCAAAGTTATCGGAATCGGTATAGTCAAAAAGCTCATTATACAAATCAGGGTCTTTCTCATAAACGGCATTGGAAGCATATTGGATCATTCCTGCAACCAAAACCGCGAGCCGATGTGTTCGGCCGTGCGGCACTAAGTTTTTAAGCATTTTCACCCAGACACTATAAGTCTCGGAGCCAACCATTGGCTCAAACGACAAAGATTCAGGCGCCTTTCCTTCTTTTAAAATATTTCGATCCACTCTACCTCCTTTTTTCTATTTCAATTTCTGCGAATGTCCAATTGGAGTCATGGGCTCAGCAAATCCGATCTTTGCCGACTATACAAAGCAGACTCCAGGTGGATTCGACAAGCATATTAAATGAGTCGGCCTTCAAACGAAAGTGGTGTTAAAAAAATAAGTGTATCCAACGGGTAAATCAAAACCTTCCCCGATCAAAGATGCCCAATCGAAGCTCTGCGATTCGCGCATGTGCGGCTCGACGTTGCTTATTCGTGAGCGTCCCCTCGAGAACGACGATCTCGACATTAGGGCTCATTTTTTTAACTAGCTGCTCCAGCAGTTCAAGGTGATCCATTCGATCAGGCACTAGAAGTGGGAATCGATTCTGTAAAAGCACTTCTGCGACTTTGGTGGCAATTAAGTTGTTACGCGATTCATTTTGCACGAGATGATGAATCAAAACATGGTAAGGCGGTCGTCGACCCAATTCTTCAGGAAACACGAGGGTTGCTTCAAAAATGGAAACTTCGATCCGTGGTGCGAGAACGAATTTGGATAAGAATTTGTTCACAGAGCTCTTCAAAAAAAACCATAACTTCGTCTGACCATAGCATCACCAAAATGTAGAGCGTGAGATTCCCAGAAATTGCTCGACCTCTCGATAAGATCTCAATCGTAGAGTCATGGGAGTTATCAGTGCACAGGTAAATTCCCAACTCGTAAAATCTCCGACCCCCTTGCTTATCCGCGCGCTTGGGTATCGCGCGTGGGTTTGAAAATCCTGAGAAAAGTCAAAATTTTACAGGTCGAAAAAGGAAAAGCCGAAGGAGATTTCTCTGCTTCGACTTTTTTTAACTTCAATGGTTCGAAAAGATTGAAAAATGGATGGGCTAGCAGGACTCGAACCTGCGAATGTTAGAATCAAAATCTAATGCCTTACCAACTTGGCGATAGCCCAACGGTCAGAAACAATAACAAATACTCTCAAACAGTCACATCAAACGATCTAAAATAATCCCGAACAATACCGAACACACCTTAGTTTTTTCAACGACAGGAAAGCAAAAATTGACAGGTTTTGTCTTCGCAGTCAATAGGCTAGCGATTGGGATGAGGATTTGGCTCGAAGAGGCATTCTTAGCTCGAGAAAATGTCTTTATTTTTTGCTTTCGGTGCGGTGGATTGCTCAAAGTTTCGGCGAAGGTGGGCTTCGCCAGCGGTTTCGTGCGGAAGCGGGCCTTGCTGAAGGCCATTCCTGCTGCCGGGATGGCGTCTCAAGTGGAGACGGAAGTTCGGTGCAGGTGACTGGTTATTCGGCTTCGCCGCCGTAGGTGCCGCCGCCCTTTTGGCGTTTGAGGCTTGTGAGGGTGTCGCCCATTGAGCGGAGTTCGGCTTCGTAGGCATCGAAGATGGCATCTTCCAGACGGTTGCGCGTTTCTTGATTGAGTGGGTGCGCAATGTCTTTGAACTGACCGTCTTTGCGTTTTTTGCTGGGCATGGCGACGAAAAGACCGTTTGGGCCTTGAATGATTTTTAGATCGCGAACGACGAAGGCGTTGTCGAAAGTGATCGCGACATAGGCTTTGAGCTTCTCTTCGTTGACGGGATAAACTTTAACCTCGGTGATATTCATGATGTCCTCGCTGATTGAATCGCGTGCTGCTTTATTTTTTTTCGCTATCTAGCCTAACGGACAGTAATGAGAAAAACTTTAGAACTTTTCTAAAAGGCGCTCGAAGGCGAGACGAAATGTCTCAGCTTGAGATGCGGTGACGGTAGTGAGGAGCGCTCGGCCCTGGAGAAAAAATGGGAGTCGGATTTTCTCTGACTTCCCGTTCGTTAGAGGTGTTGGCGGCAGCGCTGCTTCTGAGCGCAGCGCCGGCCGATTTGAGAGAAGGGTTGGAGATAAATTATTGTTTTTATCAAAAATGAATTAAACAGTAGCCACTAAAAAGTAGCTACGAAGAGACGGCCAGCGCGAGCCATTCGGAGCACGTTTTTGCCCTTCTTGAAATTTTTCAGGGCGGTATTGGCGTCGTCGACTTCCACGTCGTTGACGACGAGGATGACATCGCCAATGCGAAGTCCAGCCTGGGCCGCGGTGCTGTTGGGTTCAATATTGACGATGATGGGACGTTTGATTTGCGGAGGAATTTGAAATTGTTCTCTCAGGTCGTCACTAAGGTCAGCCACTGCCAGGCCGAGTTTGTGAGGAGCTTTTTCGCCGGAAACCTTTGGTGGAGCTTGGGGGCCCGTCGCACGGCGAGCGAGGGCCGCTTCTTTGCGTTCAGCCACTTGCACTTCTAAATTTAATTTTCGGTTGCCTCGCAGGACAACCACTTTGGCCTTTGAGCCGATCGGTGTATCTTGAACCATGTCGATCAGTTCTCGAGTGCCGCGAACTTTTTTGCCATTGTAATCAAGGATGATGTCGAATTCCTTTAGGCCCGCTTTCGCGGCTGGATAACCGGCTTCGATTTGAACAACCACTGCGCCCGAATCTTCGCCGAGACCGAGTTGCTGTGCAGTTTGTTCATCGAGATCATCCAAGCCCATTCCCAGATAGCCTTTGCGAATTCCACCGGTGGATTCGAGCTCAGGAATGAGGCGTTTCACTTCGTCGATGGGAATTGCAAATCCGATTCCTTGGGCGGCGGCATTGATGGCGTTATTCACGCCGATGACTTGGCCACGAGTGTTGACCAACGGACCACCCGAATTGCCGGGGTTGATCGAGGCGTCAGTTTGCAAAAGTGGAATTTTATTGATCTCTGAAATTTCGCGACCGATGGAAGAGACAATTCCTTTCGTCATGCTGTGACCAAGATTGAAGGGGTTACCGAAAGCTGCGACCCATTCGCCCACTTGAACGTCTTTTGAAGTTCCGAGCGAAACGGTGGGGAGTTTTCCATCGGGAGTGATTTTAATGAGTGCGATGTCTGTGCGCTCGTCAGAGCCGATGAGCTTGGCTTCGTACTTCTTTTCAGAATTTTCGGTCAATTGCACATTGATCGCATCGGCGCCCGCAACCACGTGAGCGTTGGTCACGATCAAGCCATCTTCGCGAATTACAAACCCTGTGCCGAGAGCGAGAGGGCGCGGTTTGTTACTGCGCGGAACCATTGGTGTTCCGTAAAATTGTTCAAAGAGTTCCAACATCGGGTCGCGCGTTGTTCGGCCGCGCGGAGTTTGTGAAGTCGAAATATTTACGACCGCAGGGTTGATGGCTTTGGCGAGTTCGACGAAAAGATTGGCCGGCAAAGGATCAGAAAGTTTCAATACAGGAGGCGCTTTTGCGGGTACCTGAGCGTGAGCGACGGTGGGCATGGCCGTTGAAACGCTCAAGGTCATAGCGACTGCGAATGTGAGCCACCGTGAATTTTGATTGAGTTGAAGGGTTTGAGTTTTCATCTTTTTCTGTCTCCTGATCTGGGTTAACTCTTAACTCTGCACGAATTTCATTTGCAGATCTGAAATTAAAGCTTCGAGAAATTTCTGTTCGTCAGAGTTCAAATTGTTATTTGTTTTTTCTTTCAACATCACGAGCAGATCGATATTGAAACGAGCCATGTCTTTGTCCTTGGGCATGTCGGTCCCTTGCGGTGACGGAGCCAAGCCCAGGGCCATGAGTGCGCTGGAAGCAATGGACATGCTTAGCATGCTGAAGCTGGCCTCCATCGTTTTCTCAGGTTTTTCAGTGCTCTGAGAGCTGGCATTGGCTGATTTTGCGGGATTTTTTTCAGGAGGCTTCGGTGACATCTCGGTTCCTTTCATGAGTCCATATTCGCGCACGTGTTGCAGGATTTCAATTGGAGAATTCTTCAAGCGAACTCCACAGCCGAAAAGCTCGGTTCAAAGTTCTTTCATGGGGTGGGGGGAGAACTCAAGTGCTGACGCGGGTGTTGGGATTAAATGGGAAAGTAGCCGATGACTCTTTCAATCCGTGCTCGAAAGTGGGGGTGTAAAGAGGGCTTGCCAGCTGTCAAAAAAGGTTCCACCGGAAACTGACTCAAAAAGCAACTGGGGATGATCAGAGGTTTGGTCTGTGCCAGTGCCGACATTTTCCAAAGAGCTTCGGCCAAAATTTTTGGCGGCACTCCCGACTCGATCACCCTTCGGTCGAGTTTGAAGAAAAATTCATTGGTTAAAAAGAGCCGACTCACCGAAAACATCAGTATGGAGCCAGCGTATTGGAACGGTTCAAATTTCTTTTTACGACCAAACCAATTCCAAGGTGAGATTTCATCGAGGAATTGGGTAATACCCAAAAACGAATTGAGCGATAAAAATAAAAATTGGGAGAAGAGGCCGCTCAGCTTTTCTCGCAAGGACATGGAAAGCGCTAAAATCGCCATGCGTTCGTCGAGTGAGAAGGACTCCAAGAGCGTGCGTGAGAAAACCATAATCGGAGAGCCGCGAAAGGTGTGGGACACAAACGCCACGGGGCAGGGACACTCGGTGATATATATTCGACCAGCTTCGAGAGAATTTTGGGAGGATCGTTTGCCATGGCGACTGACCCATAAAAGTTCGGTTTGCAGCCGGCTGAGGGACCACAGATCCTGGCCCTTGATTTCACGAACCGAAAAAGAGTTGTTTTTGAACCATGCAATCAAGCGATCTTGCCCTAGCCAGAAGAATATTGAAAACAGCGACAACACGGCCAGCAACATCAAGAACAATCCTCCTCGACCACCCCAGCGAAATGCGAAGGTCAAGGCCAGAAGAGAGGCCACCAAAAACACGATCAGCAAAAGCCAGGTGGATGAGGCGCGCAGTTCTTTCATATTCCAGGAATTTCCCCTCCTTCTCTCGCTAAAGGCAAGGCCTTTCTCGGTTCAAGGACTGGCGACAGTGAGTGAATCACGATGGTTTTCAACGAGGACGGCGAAAGAAATGATTTTTGGTCGAGAGATGAAGAATGCAGAGCAGTATGAGGCCACATTCATCGCGTTCTTTGTGACGATGAAGAGGCGAGAGATAGTGCGCGAAATGAAGGAGGCCATAGATGGCTGATATGGATGTGATGGCTCTCAATGCGATGGTGAAGCAAGAGAGTCAGTTCGTGGACAGGATGATGGTTGAAATTGGCAAATCCATCGTCGGTCAAAAGTCGATGGTCGAAGGCATTGTGATGGGGTTGCTGACCGGCGGTCACATTCTGCTAGAAGGCGTGCCAGGATTGGCGAAGACGCTAACCATTTCAACTGTGGCCCAGACCATGTCTCTCGATTTTAAGCGCATTCAGTTCACGCCGGATCTGTTGCCGACGGATTTGATCGGAACGATGATTTTTAATCCAAAGTCTGGAGATTTTGCTCCAAAGAAGGGCCCGATCTTTACGAACATCGTGCTGGCGGATGAAATCAATCGGGCACCGGCAAAGGTTCAATCTGCGTTGCTTGAAAGTATGGCTGAAAAGCAAGTCACGATTGGCGATGTGTCTTATAAACTGGAAGCCCCATTCTTGGTTCTCGCCACTCAAAATCCGCTGGAGCAAGAGGGCACTTATCCGCTTCCGGAAGCCCAGATGGATCGATTTTTGTTTAAGATAAATGTCACTTACCCTTCGAAGGCAGACGAAATGGAGATCTTGAATCGCATGGGCGTAAATGAGCGCCCGACGACGTCCATGGTGCTTCAGCGGGATGACATTTTGCGCCTGACAGATCGAGTGGATAAAATCTTCTGTGATCAGAAAACGAAAAATTACATTGTCGAGATCGTTATGGCCAGCCGCAAACCCAAAGAGTATGGCTTGGGCAAACTGACTCCTTTGGTTTCGGTGGGAGGTTCGCCGCGCGCGACGCTGTCGCTGTATCGTGCTTCCAAAGCGCACGCCTTTTTACGAGGACGAGGATTTGTGACCTCTGAGGATGTCAAAGCGATAGCTTATGATGTTCTTCGTCACCGCATCTTGCTCACCTATGAAGCCGAAGCTGAAAATATCAAATCTGACGATGTCATTCGGGAGATCCTCTCGCAAGTGGAGGTCTAAGCCGTGTTTCCGCCGGAGATTCTCAAAAAGGTCAAACTGATCGAATTGTCGACGAGAAAAATCGTTAACAATTTGTTCGCCGGCGAATATCACACGGCCTTCAAGGGCCAGGGGATGATGTTCAAAGATTTTCGAGAGTACGTGCCAGGTGATGACGTTCGTTCAATTTCTTGGGCTCTGACGGCGAGGACTGGCAAAACATTTGTAAAAAACTTCGAAGAAGAGCGCGAGCTGACCCTGATGTTGGTGGTCGACATCAGTGGTTCAAATGATTTTGGTTCCACGAAAAACTTCAAGGGTGAAGTTATGTCCTGGGTGGCTGGTCTGATGGCGTTCGCCGCCATTAAAAACAAAGACCAGGTGGGGTTGCTTTTATTTTCAGATCAGGTTGAACACTTTGTGCCTCCGAAAAAAGGCCAGGGGCATGTGCAGCGTTTGCTGCGCGATTTGTTTTACATCAAACCAAAGCGATCAGGCACCAGCATCACCAGTGCCGTTCAGTTTTTGCAGGGCTTTTTAAAAAAGCGAAGTGTGGTTCTTTTGATTTCTGATTTTCAAGATAAAAACTTTGGCCAGGCCTTGCGCTATCTTGGTCAAAAGCACGATGTCATTGCTTGCTGGGTCAAGGATCCCGCTGAAGAGAATTTTCCAGATCTTGGCCTGATAGATCTGCAAGATCCCGAGAGTGGCGAAATCATTACGGTAGACTCCAGTAGCTCGTCGTTTCGTCGAAACTATAAAATTCAACAGGCAAAATTTCGCGGAGAGCTTGAACAAGAGCTCCGCAAATCACAAGTCGACTTGGTACCGATTCTGACCCAAGAGGATTTTTTAAATCCTCTGATCAAATTTTTTCAAAAGAGGCGACGGCGATGAGCTTGTTGAGTTGCCAAATCGAAATTCCCGAGCAGCAGGGTCTTAAAACCAACGAGGTCACTGTCGGGCGCATTTTTCATTTGAATTGCGAAGGCAGTTGGGCGGGCGTGGATCTGAGCAATGCCCAAGCGGTCCTGGCTCCTGAGCAACAATATCAACTCAAAATTTTGCAGGCCAAGGTGGAAAGTGAAACCAAAGCCGTACTGACTGTCACGAGTTACGCTCCCGGTGATCATCAAATTTTAAATTGGAAACTTTCGGTGGGCAAAGATCAGTTGATCGAAATGCCTCCAGTCGCATTTCAAGTGACGTCCGTGATCAAAGATCCCCAAAATGCCAAACCCTTTCCCGCGATCGGACCGTTAGCGACGACGATGCCTTCAGAGTTGCAAATGGCCGCCATCGGATTGGTTGTTGCCTGTATTTTTGTTTTGATCACTGCGATTTTTCGAATCCACGTCAAAACTCGCCACAAGAAGAAATTAAAATCGTTAGAAAAAAATACATCGCCATTTCTCGAACTGATGTCACACCTTCGCAGTTTGAAAAAAGATGTGCAAATGCGTCTTTATCAAAATGAGCAGAGCCCCGCCAGCGATAAAGTTTATTTCGAGATGCTCGAGATTTTGCGAGTTGGCTGGTTCACCTACCTGTCCCGAGAGTGGCAACAGTACATGGTGAATCTGTCGGCAAAAAAAGTACTGCGCAAGATGAAAGGTTCGGTCGCGCGCGAAGATTTTGAGACTTGGGGAGAGGATTTGGCTCAGGTGCTTTTAGAGTTGGAACGTTTGAAAAAAAACAAAGTTCTGTTGTGGCAAGACATTTTAAGTTTGTCGGATCGATCCCAAGAAGTGGCTGAAACGTTGGAAGCGGGACGGGCCAGTCTTCGCAAAAAAGTGAGGCTGTCGTGATGGATTGGGCCGATCTCTGGGCGTTTTGGCTGCTGATTCCATTGCTTGGATTGGGCGTGTGGGCTTGGCAGGGCTGGAAAAAGCGATCTGGTTCTTTGCAAGTGAGTTCACTGCAGGGATTTCAAAATTTACCCAAGGGTTTGCGTTCGCATCTCAAACATTTGCCTTTGATTTTGAAAATAGCGGCCGGAATTTTGATCATCGTCGCTCTGGCCAGGCCACGGCTGGCTGATACGCGCACCAAAAAAAATGTTGAGGGCATCGACATTGTTATTGCCCTGGATGTTTCGGATTCGATGCTGATTGAAGATATGAAGCCGCTAAACAGGATGGAAGCGGCTAAAGACACCATTAAGAACTTCGTCGAACAGCGCTCTTCGGATCGCATTGGAGTGGTGATTTTTGCCGGCGAGGCCTTTACCCTCGTTCCGCCCACGTTGGATTATCCGGTGTTGCTGAAACGAGTTTCTGAAATCACCACCGCTGCCAATGCCAAGATCAAAGACGGAACGGCTTTGGGGGTCGCACTTGCAAATGCCGCCGGTCGTTTGAAAGATTCGCAGGCCAAAACACGAGTCATCATTTTTATGACCGACGGAGAGAACAATAGCGGCACGATCGATCCAGAAACGGGTTTAGAAATCGCCAAAGGTTATGGGCTGAAAGTTTATACGATCGGGATTGGACGGGATGGCCCAACTCGTCTGCCGACCTATCACGTCGATGTTTTTGGTCAGAGAATCAAATCTTACCAACCGTTCGAAAGCTACGTGAATGAAGATCTCCTCACCCGGATAGCCGGCGAGACAGGGGCAAAGTTTTGGCGCGCTTCGAATGAAAATGTACTGGCCAGTGTCTTCAATGAAATCAATAATCTTGAAAAAACAAAAATCGACGTGAACAAGTACACCAAGTTCACTGAGTTGTTTCAAAATTATTTGCTGTGGGCCATTGTCGCGTACATTAGTGCCGTGGTTTTGGATCGCACCTGGTTGCGCAGGAGTTTGCCATGAAATGGGGGAATCCTGAATATTTTTTGCTTTTGATTTCGCTGCCGTTGATTTTGCTAGTGGCGTGGGCCGCAGGGTCTTTTCGACGTCGCAAAGTTTCGAAAAGTATCGACGCAAAAATTCTTCCTTTCTTGGCTCAATCGCAATCTCGTAGCAAATTGCACTGGAAACTTTTTTTGCAGCTCATTTCGCTGGCTGCAATGATCATTGCGCTGGCGCGTCCTCAGTTTGGTAAATCCACAACTCCCATTAAAAGTGAAGGTGTTGAGTTGTTGATGTTGGTGGATGTGTCAGAGTCCATGATGGCCGAAGATGTTAAACCCAACCGCCTAGAGCAAGCGAAATTGGAAATGATGCGATTGTTAGATCTGATGCCCGGCAATCGGGTTGGCGTGATTGCTTTTGCTGGGAGTGCGACGTTGATTTCGCCGATCACCAATGATCCCGGCTCCATTAAAATGTTTCTTGAATCTCTGACGACCGGAACGGTTAGCACGCAAGGAACAAATTTTGAAACCGCACTCAGCTATGCAAAAGAAGCGTTCGAGCGCGGCGGTATCACCACCGACAACACTCAGCGTGTGACCCGTGTGATTCTGATGGCCTCGGACGGCGAGTCTCATGATCAGGGAGCCATCGACGTAGCGAAGGAGTTGGCCAAAGATGGCACTCGCATTATTACGATTGCCTACGGCACTGAAAAGGGAGGTACCATTCCTGTGCGAGACAGCATGGGATTTTTGCGGGACTATAAAAAAGATCCTAAGACAGGCCAACCCGTCATTACCACTGTCAAAGGCGCTGCGCTGAAAGAGTTGGCGGAAGTGGGACGTGGAGCCTCTTTCTTTTCAACTTTCGGTGGCGATCATTTGCGAAAGATTTCAGACGAAATTGATCATCTTGAAAAAACAAAATTTGATACCGAAAATACAATTGAGTACGCCGAAAATTATCAATGGGTGTTGATCTGGGCTTTGGTTTTATTGCTTTCGGAGTTGCTGCTGGGGGAACGAAAAAGTGAATTTCGAGTTTGGCGAGGTCGATTTGAAATCGCAAATCG
>CALCCV010000255.1 GCA_937900305.1 uncultured Pseudobdellovibrionaceae bacterium
CCTCCAAACTCGACATTTTAATTTTGTGATCTTTGCGCGCAACAAAAACCCACGAAAATTTCGCGATTGGACCCACCCACTTGAACTGGGACTCTCGCTCAGGAGTGCGAATGATCGAAAATAAAATTCGATTGGGCAGCTTGAGAGTTTCATCATAAGCGCGGGCCCAGGGCAGAATTTCAATTTTCTGCTTCCAAGAATTGCGCCTCAAAATTTCATTCACAATGTCGACCGAATAACCTATAACTTTTCCATTCTTCGAAAAGTTATAGGGAGGATACTCTTCGGTATAGATCCGCAAGGGTTCCGCAGGAAAGGTCTTAGCAGGTTCTGCCGTTTTTTGAGCCCAGGCCGAAAAACCACTCATGGCCAGGACAAATGCGATCATGAGGGCTTTGAGAGTGCCGAATGATTGGTTCATACCTCATTAGACCGTCTTTTGATTTCAGGGTCTACCTTCTTTTTTTGTCATTACTAACGGCTACCGCGAAGACGACCGTCAATTTGCGTTGGCAATAACCATTGAGGCCCTATCACGCCTCTCAGATCCCGCTCTCCCTGAACTTGAATCTCCGTTGACGGGGGCTCCGGCCTCTTGAATCATTAGGCATGATCTTTAAGACCGCTCTGATTTGGGTGAGGCCGATGATTCCTTCTTGGCGATTTTTTGGCAAAATCGATCACGTCGTTCGGCTTCGCTATCGATTTGGAGTTTCTCAATCTCAATTGAGTGCATGGCAAACCCCAGCTCCCGCTTGCCCACTCACGGGATGGAATTTATTTTTAAACGCCGAACGAAATTTCTATTTGGCGAGGTCGGGACTCATCGACCAATTCATCGAAAAATTTGTCTCCTCCCGCGAGACCTGGTCAACGACAGACATATTGGCCAGCAGTCAGTACCGATGGTTGTATCGATCGGCCTTGGCCTACGCCAAAACCGACGCTAATTTCAACTCAACTGATGTTTTTCAATTCTGCATCGAAGTTCAAAGTTTAACTGAAAATCATCCTAGTGACCTCCCTCCCGAAACATGCGTCTTTGAATCGCCGCTCGAAAGGGCCCGATCGTGAATTGGGAGACTGCGACCGCGTTGAGGTGGACCGAAATTCTGGTGAGTCTCGCCGTGGGTCTGCAAACGTTGGAGCTCTTGTGGCTGCAACTTCGCACCCCGCTGGCCGAAATTTGGAACTGGCCAGATCTGACGGTGGAGATGAGAATGCCAAAGATCATTTCATCGATCAGTACCGCCCTGTATTCTCGTGTGGGCTTTTCGATACTTTTGAGTCTTCAGTTCATCATCGCCCTCTTTCTCACGGTGGCACCAAGCCACCAGGCTCCGTGGATGCTTCTAGCGACCGCCGTCCTGGTCAATGGCCGATGGCGGGGAACATTTAACGGTGGCAGTGACTCAATGACCTTCGTGGTTCTCCTTGAACTTGTTTTTCCCATTTGGGAGAGGGCGACAACCTCGCCACCTATGGCCTTACTTACATCGGAATTCAGGTCATTCTTTCTTACTTTGTGGCGGGTTGTGCGAAAGTCAAAAATCCAGATTGGTGGTCGGGAAAAGAACTTCAGCGCTATATATTGTTTTCAAATTACCAAGCGCCACCGGTCTTAAAACAAATTTTTCAAAGTCAAACGATGTCAAAAATTTTGAGCCGGTCGACGATCATCTGGGAAGTTTTATTTCCCTTAGTTCTTTTTTTTCCATCAATGACATGGGTATTTTTACCGGTGGGACTTGGCTTTCACCTGGCCCTGACTTGGGTTTTTGGATTGAACCGATTTTTCTGGGCGTGGCTCGCCAGTTATCCGGCACTTCTGTGGTTTATCACTCATCATGACTGGCTCTAGCGTTCCATCTTTCTATTTTGAGTTTGAGGCGCCAGCATGTCTAATCTTTTGACAGCCGTCAGCGCTTCGCAAGTTCGCATTTTTAAAAGGCACTTTTCACCTAGTTAACCCCCTGATTTTGGATTGGCATCCAAGACCCCAGCTGGGCTTGTCGATTGCATTTTTAGAACTTGGAAATAATTTTGTCTGAGGAGGCAAAAACTATGGCATTGCATCTGGCGTTCAAAAAGTCGATCATTCTAGCAAGCGTGATGGCCTTGACCTCACAAAACACTTTTGCGGCGGCCCTGTTTGCAACGCCGGGAGACTACCAACAGACGGATTTGTACAACGATGAAAATCTGCAAGTTCGAGGTTGGATGAATATCCCCTATTACTTTAACGTGCCCGTGTCCACCATCGCACCGTTGCCCATCAGCGTGATTGACCGAGCGCCCTCCAAAAAGAGCGTTACCAGCCCCGTTGTCGTTTATGACTACTATCAGTTGGACAACAAACGCGACAAAGCCAACCAAATTGGCCTTCGATTGCTAGCCGTGAACGGCAAAGAAGATCGCAAAAAATCTTCTGCCGCGTTGGCCGACTCAGGCATGATTCAAACGGGCGATATTTTGCTCAGTTTTCGAAAAGAGTGGTTCTCCACTTTGCGATACGCTCACCTTCAACTGGGAATCAGCCATGCCGGTGTCGCCTACATCGACGAAGCTGGCGATTTGCGAAATTTAGACATGCCGATGGATCGTGAAACCGTGGGCGCAGACAATCGATTGTTGGCGCCGCACTACCAAGAAGCACCGGTGCTTCACGTTCTTCGCATGACAGATATGACAGCCAGTGAAAGCGTACCCAAAGAAGAGGTTGAACAGCGGAAGTCCAATCTATCCAATTGGATCAAACTTTTTAAGGGCGATTCAAAAACACCAAAAAATCTTTACAAAGCGTATGCTAGCGGAAAGCTTCGTTTCAATAAGGATTACTCGAAACCAAACTATGGCTTTTCTGGTTATCTTGATATCGCCGCTCGCCAAGCCGGATTCAGTGGACCAGAGCACCTGAAGTATGTTGGTGACCTCGGCCGGCTCGCCTTAGACCGACAAATGACTGCGGATCAAAACGCTAAGTTGGACATGTACTGCTCGGAGTTTGCTTGGTCTTTGATGAGTCTGCGAAATTGTGATCCGACGAACGAAGAAACTATCGCTGCTTTCGCAACCGAAAATCAGCCAGCCTGTATTCAAGAGGCTTTTCCGCCAATGAACGTTCTCGGCAACTACCTTGATCAAGACACCGACGAGCTTTCTGACACTCGCCCCGGCGGATTTCGGTATCGCAAATTGGGCCTAGA
>CALCCV010000256.1 GCA_937900305.1 uncultured Pseudobdellovibrionaceae bacterium
ACCCACTTTTTTCAAAACCACAATTTTTTTGCCGCCGCTCTTTTCTTGAAAAGAGATTCTCGCCTTGTTTAATTTCACCCCAAACTTTTCTAATGCCTTAATGTAAGTCTCCCTTGATCTGAATTTTCCCAACTCTTCCTCGATGATTTATGACCAGGCTTCCGTTTTTTAAGTCGGCAATCGACAGAATTAGTCGGCCTCTGACGCTTGAGCCCGGTTTAAAATCATCTTTTTCAAAGATTTGGATTTGATGCCCTGCTGATTGACCGGCCTTCTGTGCAAAGATCTCCACCTCGGAGGTCTGGATTGTATTTATTCCGGTATTTTTGATTTCAAATTCAAAAATCATGCGCTTAGCAGCGCCCATCTTTATCTCTCGCAAAAGCTTAAAGTCCAGTATTCCAACCCGGATTCTTAGGTTTAACTCGCGTACCGTCTGATTTGAACCATTGCCCGCCGTCGCTACTAATTTTGCATCTTGTTCGGGGACCCACCGCACATCGATGAATGTATCAATCGACCGGCCACTGGCCGGAGTCAGATAGAACAGAAATCGCTTTCCATGGCTCATTACGGTTAAATTTGTCGAGAAACTACCAAGTGGCTGGATCGTGATGCCCTCCTTAATCTTTTCAATAGCAAAATAGTTTTTGTTTCCGCAGATTACCGTTTCGGGTTTCATGCCGAAGTAGAGAATCGTACTCTGGCCAAGTTGGTAGTGGATCGGGTAGACCTTGTCTCCTGACGTTAAAATCGTTCGTTTGTCACCGGGAAGGCCGGCATGGGCCAAGCCTGAGATCAAACAGATCGCCAACAGTGTGACTTTACTTCCCACTGTCACTCTCGGTGATTCCAGTAACGTAAATACCGACGGGATTTAGATTTGTCTGGTCTCCTTGAATCATCGACAACGTCACCTCGGTCGGGATCACCAGGGGGATGCCCTCGATCTTAAGAACCCTGTCAAACCGACATGTCACGCGATCTGCCAATACCTCAACTTCAACGAACGTAATGGCCTGGGCTAACTTTTTGCCTTTGAGCTCTTTGACGTACCTTTGGTTTTGCGCATCTAGAACTTTCGAAACAAGCTGCTCGTCAGAAAACGGCGCAATTTGGCGAGCAATCTTTTCGCCACTAAACTCTTTCCACGTGTAGAGATTCGCAAGGTAGCGTTTTACGAACGCTTCAACGTCGGCCTTTTCGGGTGGTGCCCGCAACCTTTGACTTGGATAGTACTCTTGCCCGTCCTCCGATCTAACGACCACAATGGGGTTTTGAGAGTTCAGTGCCATCATGCCTATAAGGAGCAGGAACACTAGAACCCCTAAAGAAGAAGCAACCATTTTATAGAGATGAAGAACTTTCTCCTGGGCCGTCCAAATATTGGGAACTGAGTTATTTTTCACTATTTTTTTCTCCTGGTTTGTTTGTTTAAAATTTCCTTCGGAAGTCCGATCCTCCCATATTGAGTTTTGAGCTTTTCGAACCGAGGTCTAAGGCGGTCTTTGAGCATCTCTGCTCGGCCAGCGACTGGATTCGTCGCAGGCTTTGCGACAAAGAGTGATGTCGATTTCAACCCACCTGCAGTCTTCGCGGCGGCCCGAGTGGCAGCAAGCTTTACTGCACCCGCTGTTGCAAATGCCGGAGCAAGTGCTAGTGTGCTTGCTACCGAATTCATTCCATCAGAGATAAGCGACTTTGTTGCGAGCGGGATAAACAGCATTGAAACTCCAATACAAAGATTCATGACTATCGCCATAAGGTAGTCCTCCATCCCAGAAACGTCCGGCTGCACTGCCAATTTCAATAGTAAGACTCCTAAAATGCTCCATAGCACCTTCCAAATCACTACTTGGATAAGACCTTTATACAAGCTCGCGGTGACATAGGCGGTTGATCTGCTCACATACATCAAAATCATGAGCGGTGAGCAGACATACAAAATAGTCCAGACAAAGTGAGTAAGGGCTGTGGCCACAAAAAAACCCACGTAAGCCACAATGTATGCCGCGAGGCTAAAAATATAGATTGTCGTCTCTCGTAAGCTAAACCAGCTATCATGACCTGAATAATTTGGACCCAGACGCTTGAGCACTTCGGACAATTGCGTAAGCCCGTTGATTTGATCCGTCACCGCATCGCCGATGCTGGCAATAGAATTCAGACACCAGTCAAAAGTGAGTAACATTAATACTGAAATCACAACACGTCGGACTATGTCCCGCGCGTTGGGAGACTCGTCCCGGATGAGGTCAATTGCAAAGAGTAAGACGACCAAGGGAATAAGCAGTACCCAATAGATTTTCATCATGTCACCGTGAAGCTGAGCACCAACTGATCCAAGATATTCAAACATTTAAAACCTCGTGAGTTTCATTTCAGGGTCAAAATTGGAAAATCCACTTCCGAGATCTCGGCTTACTCTCTGAAAATTGGCCACCCCCTCTTTGGAAGCTTTGTTATTGATAGCAAGCTGTTCGCTTTGAAGTTTTAACATTTGCGTATTAAGCCTTAGTATCTGCGCAAGACTTTTCAAAATTTGGGCACTTGTTTCCGCCTGCATTCGCGCGGCCCCCTTCGGCGAAGCATCGCGCGATTGGGCCGCGATCACGTCGGAATTCTTCTCCTGCGTTTCAGAGTAATCTTTAAAATTGTTTGCCATTTTGAGACTCTCTGCGACTGTTTGGTCATGCAGTGTTTGCAGAGCTTCCTCTGGGCTCTTAGGCACTGCCCCATAGAGACCCTGAACTTTCCCCATGGTCGCCCGAAAATCCCGAAGGTCGGCTAAAACTTTTTCATCTTTAATCGGAAGCGACTGCAACAAACCAATAGAGTTATCAAGACCGGCGTTAATCATGCGAAGATAGTTGCCGGCATCACGGCCCTGTTGAATCATCTGCTGCAGCTGATAATAGTGCCGAATATTTTCTTCTAAAATTTGCAGCAACACGGCGACATCGCCGCCAAAAACGTCAGCTTTCGCTGACGTAGACACAAGAGATGCGCCTAGGAAAGCCAGAGAGCAAAGAACTTTTGAAAAATACTTCAATGTTATTCTCCTTTGGAAAGTTTGGTTAAAATTTCAATCAGAGGTAGTTCTGGGTGAGCTGCTCTCATGTCCGCCACCCTGGCTTTTTCATTGCCGTCGGTAGTGCAAATCCAATAGCTCAGTGGTTCGGGCTCCAATCGCAAAACTGCTTGTTTCTCGTCTTGCATAAAAAAGAATTCCGAATATTTGCCCTTGACGATTTCAAGGCTTTTGACCGCTTCAACCTGGGCGTCGTTGAAATCAAAAGTCGATTTGAAATCGGCCCAGTCGATTTTTCGCTGGCGCAAAATAAAAACACTCGTTGTATTTGGCATAAGAGCGTCGGAAAGGTCCCGGTCCTTCAAAAAGTCTCGGTAGTTTTGGGAAATACACAAGATACCGGCGTTATACTTTCGAAACACTCGGTAGCTCTCAATGGCAAAGTCTTTTCCGCTTGGGGTCATAAAAAGTCGGTGGGCCTCATCAATGATCAGCAAATAGGGCTTTGCCAAGTCACGTGCGGCTTCCTCTTTAATGTAGCTTGTCAATAACAACAAAAAGATGTCTTTTAGCTCCCGGTGATTATCAAGCCCCTTAATCTCGATTGAAACTAGGTCTTTCTCCAACTTGACGTTGGTTTCGCCGTCAAGCATTCGACCGTAGGCGGTCTCACCAGTCCAAGAAAACAAGATGTCGGCGAATTTCCGCATACCTTCGACAGGGTGCTCACGCAGAATTGCCTTTAAAACTGAAAGTGTTGGCGCTCTGCCTTCAACTTTGGTGTAAGTCGAAAAAATCGCCTCTTCTAAAAGGGCCTTTTCTCGCTTGGGTAGGCCGGGCTTGTCTTCGTCCTTTAAGATTAACTCGAGGCAGCCCAAAATGAGTTTGATTTTGCTCGACGTTGGCTTTGTTTCACCCTCTTCTAGATCAAACATATTAAGTCTGATTCCAGATGTGAGATTGAGATCAATGAACGCACCGTCCATGACTTCGATTAGCTTTTCGCTCGATGCACCGTTATCGATCCATACGATCTTTGGCTTTGGATTTTGGCCACAAAACTGCAGCATGAGTT
>CALCCV010000257.1 GCA_937900305.1 uncultured Pseudobdellovibrionaceae bacterium
GCTGCAAAAAAAAATACGCAGCAAATCACCAAAGCAATGAAGCTGGTTTCTGCCGCTAAACTTCGTAAGGCCCAGCACAATATCGTGAATATGCGGCCTTATGCTTTGGCTTTGCAGCAGGTGATCGCCGATATTGCGCTCACTCAAAAGGTCACACACCCTTTGATGGAGCCCAAGGCTGAGGTGAGAAAAGTTTTATTGGTGGTGTTGACGTCAGATCGTGGTCTGGCGGGCGCCTTCAACTCAAACATTTTGAAATTTACTGAGCAGTACTATCGCGAAAATCGAAACCGGTATGAAGCCATTGATTTTTTAGCGATCGGAAGACGAGCCAATGATTTTTTAATCAAGCGCGGCCTCAAACCTGTTCACACCGTAACCCGGCTCGACAAAGACATCTCCTATGAGTTGGCTGCAGGTATTTCGAAGCGTTTGCTAAATACCTATTTAGAAGGTGAATACGATGAAGTTCGTATCATTTACAATGAGTTCAAAAATGCTCTGACCCAAAAAGTAGTTTGCGAAACGCTATTGCCCATCGACTTGACGAAATCTTCGTTTCAAGCCGACGGGAATGACCGTCACCGCGAACCTGGATTTTCGGTCGACTTGATTTTTGAACCGAGTGCTCAGGAAATCGTTGAGCAGTTATTAGTAAAGAACTTTGACTTACAAGTTTACCGAACCATGTCTGAGTCGGTAGCGGGTGAGCACGGGGCGCGTATGACGGCGATGGAAAATGCGACAAACAATGCCCAAACCGTCGTGAGATCGTTGTCTTTGACGTACAATAAGTTACGACAGGACAAGATTACGCGAGAATTGATTGAAATCACATCAGGCGCAGAGGCTTTGAAATAGTATGGGGAGCGAGACAATGGCATACGGAAAAATTAAACAGGTATTGGGTCCCGTGGTAGACGTTGAGTTCGAAAATGGCGAGTTGCCTGCGATCAGCACGGCTCTGCGCGTATCAAACAAGTTCATTTCTGAAAAAGAATGGAACTTGGTTTTAGAAGTGGCTCAACACTTAGGTGATAACGTTCTTCGCACCATCGCGATGGATTCTTCAGAGGGTCTGGTTCGTGGCGAAAAAGTTCTCAACACAAATCAAATGATCACGACCCCGGTGGGCCGTGAAGTTTTAGGTCGAATCATCAATGTCGTTGGTGATCCGATTGATGAAGCTGGTGAGATCAACACAAAAGAGCGTTGGCCGATTCATCGCTCAGCCCCTAAGTTTGAGGATCAAACAACGGCCACACAAATGTTGATGACTGGAATTAAGGTTGTCGACCTTTTGGCACCCTACGCAAAAGGTGGAAAAATTGGTCTGTTCGGTGGAGCCGGAGTTGGTAAGACCGTTTTGATTCAAGAGCTGATTCGGAACATCGCAACTGAACACGGAGGTTTCTCTGTGTTTGCTGGCGTCGGTGAGCGAACACGTGAAGGAAATGATCTGTGGGTTGAAATGAAAGAGTCAGGCGTTATCAGCAAGACGGCGCTGGTGTTTGGTCAGATGAATGAGCCGCCAGGAGCCCGTGCACGAGTGGCCCTGACGGGCTTAACGGTAGCTGAATATTTCCGTGACGTTGAAAATCAAGACGTTCTTTTCTTCGTGGATAACATTTTCCGATTCACTCAAGCGGGTGCTGAGGTTTCTGCTTTGTTGGGCCGTATTCCATCGGCGGTGGGTTACCAGCCAACTCTGGGAACAGAGATGGGCGGTTTACAGGAGCGAATCACATCTACTAAAAAAGGATCGGTGACGTCTGTCCAAGCGGTCTACGTTCCGGCGGATGATTATACAGATCCAGCACCGGCGGCAACGTTCGCGCATTTGGATGCAACCACAGAGTTGGATCGTGAAATCGCCGCGATGGCGATTTTCCCAGCCGTGAATCCTTTGTCATCTTCATCTCGAATTTTGGATCCACTCATTGTCGGTGAAGAGCATTACAAGACAGCGCGTGATACGCAGGCACTCTTGCAACGCTACAAGGAGCTTCTCGATATCATCGCCATTTTGGGTATGGATGAATTGTCTGAGGAAGATAAAACAGTGGTTTATCGGGCTCGGAAAATCCAACGTTTCTTGTCTCAGCCATTCTTTGTTGCTGAGCAGTTTACAGGCTTAAAAGGCAAGTACGTAGATATCAAAGACACCATCAAAGGTTTCCGTGAAATTCTTGAAGGTAAGCATGACAGTTTGCCAGAGCAGGCCTTCTACATGGTCGGAACAATTGAAGAGGCCGTTGAGAAAGCGAAAAAAATTAACGCTTAATTTGACGAGTCGGCCGGGTCCATCAGACAGGCAAAGTTTGAAGAAAAGTCAGAAACAAAGGTAAGAATGAAATGTTAAAGCTCACTTTGGTAACCCCTGAAAAAAAGATTCTGACGGATCAGGATGTTGAAGAAATCACTGTGCCGGCCCATCGCGGAGAGCTGAATATTCTCGATGGCCATGCGCCGTTGGTGACAACATTGTCCACGGGTCTGATGAGTTGGCGCAACAAAGGGGAAGCGGCAGTTCAAAAAGTCGTGGTCAGTTGGGGCTATTGCGAGATAAGCCCGAACGGGGTTTCTGTTTTGGCGGATATCATTGACCAACGAGCGGACATCAAAGAACCAGATGTGCGGGCTCGACTTCTTGCGGGCGAACAGCGATTGGCTGGCTCCGAACACTTAACTGATGACGAATTTGCAGAGGCGCAGCGACAAGTGGCTCGCGCTCGTGCGGACTTAGATCTGATTGGAAAATCGGTCTAGTTGGTTCTAGCTTTTTTGGGCAAAGCTTGAAACTGAGGCGGGCTATAGAGCTTCCTCGGCAAATAACTCAGTAACAAAAAATCCTTTTCATCCTCTGGAGTGAACGCATGACTGGCAAAGACCACCATGCGTTTTTTGCTTTTGGCGGGCAGTTTTAAAAAGCGTTTCAGAGCTTGAGGGGAACCGGCGTACTTAAAATCGAGTGCACAGGATCGAACAGAATGAATATCATGTATTGCAGGGAACTTTCGTGCCGTGTATGTCTTCATCCAAGTCGAAGTGGCGAGTGCACTGGGGATTTCTAGTTCTTTTAGGAATGAAGCTAGGTCTCTTTGGAGACAATTTTGATTGTTCATTTTTTCTCTTTGTACCACTGGTCGAAGCTTCGTCATGAGCTGAGTGAAATAGGTGGATCGCATTTCACTGACCGTTGAGTCGAAAGAAAGATCCTCTGCGGGTCGACGAAATCCTCCACCAATGGAGAGTTTTTTGATTTTTGCAATCCGATCAAATCTGTTTGCGACCAATTCAAAGAAGCTTGGATCCTTGAGAGCTTTTGTGTGTAAAGCCGAATAGCACTCCGAAAGCGCACGACCATTCGCAGACAGCAAAATTATATCAGCGCCGGCTTCGATGCTTTGTACACAATAGTCACCGAGGTGGTCCCGTGTGCCGTTGGCAGCCATCAACAAATCATCTGTGATTGCGAGTCCTTTGAAATTCATCTCGTTGCGAAGAAGATTATATACCGGGGCTGATCGGGATGCTGGAAGATTTTTATCGAAAACTTCGAAGACGGTGTGAGAAAGAAGCACGCCACTCAGATTTCCCAATTTAAAAAAACCGGTATAAGGTTTTAAATCTTGATTTTTTATCTCGAGCAAAGTTCTGACATCGTGGGCTCCTTCGCGATGGGGGTCCACCGATGTTTCGCCGATCGACGGAAAGTGTTTGGCGACAGGCAAAACATTTTCGCTTTTTAATCCAACAGAGAAATAGTATCCCATGCGGCCGACATTGATCGGATCTGTTCCGAACGAGCGAGAGCGCAAAAACTCAAGACGTCGTTGAGAAGAAATATCAAGCACGGGTGCGAGATTCATGTTTACGCCAAAGGATTTTAGGAGGGCACCGGTGGTGCGGCCAAGCTTCCAAGCGTGCTTCGGGCTGGCAAGTTGCCCAACAAAAAACGCGGAAGGCATCGATGGTGTGGTTTGAATTCTAATGACGTCGCCACCCTCCTGATCCACGGCGATGAAGGGCCGCAGACCCGTAAGACTCTCGACGTTTTCGGTGATAAAATTGTTGAGCTCGAGACTCTGTCCCTGACTTTGTATATTCCGACGAAAAAGAATAAAATTTGAAGCCTTCTGGCTGCGCAAGAGATGAGTGAGTTCGGCACTTGGTGAAGAGTCAGAGAAGCCGACCATCAATAACTGGCCCAATTTAGCTTGTAGAATCTCCTCGGGCGTTTGTTTTTTCAACTTTGCACTGAGACTCTCGTCTTGCTGGGCCTCACCGACCTGACAAAAGAATAAGATTGCAGACCAAGTGGTGATCATTGTCAAAAACTGCATTACCATGAGAGCAAGGACTTTGAATGAGAACATTTGTCTCCAGAACATCTATGGGTACCTTCAGTGTAAGAGGTAATTTTTTACCTCTTCTAGTCCAATTCTTTATTTCCTGTATCTTGATCCTAAGTGGCTCTGGCTCTCTGGCCCAAGATGACCTTGAATCCGAAATCAATGACAACTCTAGCAGTTTTACGACAGACGGACTGGATTCTGAGACACAGACTTTAGAGGCGGGTCCTGAGTTGAGTGAGGAATCTGTCAATGAAGATTTAACGGAAAGTCCCATTGAAGAGGGATCCGAAGAACCGGAAGAGGCTGCGGAGGCCGAAGAGGAAGCCGGAGTTGATGGTGACTCCGCTGGTGATACAGCTGGCGCTGATTTAGAGGATGGTGATGCACAAGAGCTGTCTGCGGAATCCTCGATGTTTTCAGACGCAGAATTACCTCCGGGAAAAGTTGAACGAAGAAACTATGTGCGCGTAGCACCTACAGAAAATACGGAAAGAAAATCAATAGGTGCATACTTCAGTTTCGGAATGCACAAATACAGTCCATTTAATTACGCCGCAATTTTGCTGCAAGATCAGGAGAGCCACCTTTTTGAAGATGTTTTTGCCGGGCAACCGTCAGATCTTTTCCAAGGAGATATTGGTTTGAAATGGAATCTTGGTCCGATCTCACTCGGGCTCGGCGGAAATTATGGAATGAGTTCTCACTCGGTAGACGATCCGGTCGGTACATTTTCCTTAGACATAAAAAAATATGGACTCGGAGCCAGAATAGCCGTCGACAATGTTTTCGAAACGCCATGGGTTGTGCCTTACGCAAATTTCAATTTTTACAAAATGGTGTTCACGGAAAGTTACGGATCAGACACCGATGAATATGAAACAGGATTCGGTTTAGCCTACAGTTTTGGTATCATGGTGAATCTAAATTGGGCAGACACCGATACGGTTTTTTCAAGTCGCCAGGAAATTGGATTGCGAAACACATATTTAGATCTCTTTGCGATGAAATACGAAAACACCAGCGCCGAAACAGAAGGTGAACCCTTCACCGAATCTGATTTCAACTACGGTGTTGGCCTCACGTTTGAGTTTTAAATGACATCGCCAAAAAATTGGATTTTTCGCATTTGTAGAATTGTGAGCAATTGTCCAAAAGATTATACTAAGGTCGTTAGATATTTAACCTCTTCGTAGACTCCAGACCAGGTGACATTGTTGAGGCGAACGTTGAGTCGGTTGTCTGGGGTGATTGAATATTTCTTGTTTTCGCGGGTGGCGAGACGAATCACGGTTTCTGGTTTTAACAATGTGAATTCGGTGAAAACGAGGCTGATGGTTTTTACACCGGCGCTGATATCTTTGACGCCGAGATCTTTACACACCTTGCGAATTAACATCACACCGAGAAGATTTACGACTTGTTCGGGCAGTTCGCCGAATTGATCACGGAGGTCGGCTTCAATTTCGTCAAGCTCCGTTTCGGAATCAATTTCGGAGAGACGTTTGTAATAAAAAAGACGTAAACGGATATCGGGCATATAGGAGTCGGGGATGAGGGCGGGTATGCGAAGATTGATTTCAGGTTCGATTTCACGTGAGGCATGGACTTCTCCCTTGGCTTCACCAAGAGCCTCCTGCAGGAGATCTGAGTAAAGTTCGTAACCGACAGCATTGATGTGACCGGATTGATCTTCGCCCAACAAATTACCCGCCCCTCGCAACTCGAGGTCGTATTGAGCAATGCGAATTCCGCTCCCGAGAGCTGTGTTCTCTTGAATGACTTTCAAACGCTCTTGCGCATCTTTTTCGAGCGCGCGATTTTTGGGAATGAGAAGGTAGCAGTAAGCTCGGGCTTTGCTTCGACCCACTCGACCTCGCAGCTGATAGAGTTGACTGAGTCCAAAAATCTGAGCCTGATCGATATACATGGTGTTCGCACGCGAGACGTCGACGCCAGATTCGATGATGGCGGTGCTAATCAATACGTCGAACTCATGGTGAAAGAAACCGAGGATGATTTTTTCGAGATCTTCTTCGGGCATTTGGCCGTGAGCGACCCGCATGCGGGCATCGGGGCAGATTTCGCGGAGCTCGTCGGCCAAAGAATGAATGGATTGAATTCGATTGTGTACGAAATAAACCTGGCCGCCGCGCTGAATTTCAGAGGTGATGCCCTTGCGAATAGTTTCGCGGTCAAACTTAGAAATAAAGGTCCGAACGGGCAGGCGATCGATGGGTGCGGTATTTATCAAACTCAAATCTCGAATGCCAAAGAGGGCCATGTTCAAAGTTCGCGGGATCGGCGTCGCCGACAGAGTGAGGGTGTCGACGTTCAGACGCATTTTTTTAATTTTTTCTTTGTGGGTGACTCCGAACTTTTGTTCTTCGTCGACGATGAGGAGACCCAGATTTTTGAATTGAACGTCCTGGCTCAAAAGGCGATGGGTGCCGATGATGATGTCGACCTGGCCAGCAGCGACCTCTTTCACGACCTCTTTTGCCTCTTTAGTTGATAAGAATCGATTCAAAACTTTGATTTTAAAGGGCCAGCCCTTGAAGCGCTCGACGAAGGTCTCGCCATGCTGAGCGGTGAGTACGGTGGTTGGGGCGAGGACCGCCACTTGTTTCTGATTGAGAACTGCCACGAAGGCTGCTCTCATTGCGACCTCGGTTTTTCCAAAACCCACGTCGCCGCAAATGAGGCGGTCCATCGGTTTGGGAGATTGAAAGTCATCATAGATGGAATGAAGAGCCCGCAGCTGGTCTTCAGTTTCGGTGTAGGGAAACTGATTGTCAAATTTCAGGACTTCGTCGGGCAAAATCTCGAGTGATGGTCGCTGGATTTCGGCCCGCTTCGCATACAGTTGAAGAAGTTCGCTGGCGATGTCTTTGAGATGTGAGCGAACTTTGACCTTTGTTTTTTCCCACGAAGTTCCGCCAAGTTTGTCGAGTGAAACGACAGCTCCAGCGGATGAGTGTTTTTGCAGCTGGTTCACCCGGTAGATGGGGATATAAAGGCGATCTTTATCTTTGTAGGACAATTGGATGAACTCGGCATCGACGCCGCCGATGTTGAGAATTTTGAGTCCCTCGTAAAGGCCGATGCCGTGTTTGATGTGAACGACGAAGTCCCCAGCTTTCAGCTCCCCGAATTGGAGGCTGCGGGCCTTTTTGTTGAAATCGTCTGCTTCGGACTTGCGAGAGACGCGCTCTTTGCGGCCCAGAAAATCATCTTCGCGCAAAAAGATTAATTTTTCGTCTTCGAGGCGAACACTCAACTCAAAGGGCTCGGGCAAAATGTGAAGAATCTGTGGCGAATGATTCTGCTGTTCGAGCCATGTGTCCCAAAGGCGCTCTTGAGGGGAGGTGACGTGAGGATTGAGTTCCATGCGCTTGAGCAGAGTTTGAAGACGATCTTGAGAAGTTTGGCCTTTGGTGGAAATAAAAATACGATAGCCACTTTGCCGGAGACCCTTGAGCCTCTGTTTAAATTTTGCGATGTAAGACTCGGAGCCTAGAGCTTCGGTCAGCGGAATTGTGGCGAGATCTTGCAAACTGTAGGTCGGATAGTGGATGATGGAATCGCTTTCAGCTTCGGAGGCGATCAAATTGTCGAAAAGCAGATGTTTCGATTCTTCTGGATAAGTTAAAGAAGCCTTGTCAACATAGAGGGAATCAATCAGTGGACGAATAGCGTGAGACTCTGCGGACTGGAAAGACGATTTCAGGTCCGCTTGAAAGTCGTCCGTCTGCCGCAAAATTTCTTCGTCTCCAAAATGCCAAATCATCAAAGGAGCGGAGAAGTGATCGAGAACTTGCGTTAAATCTTTGTAAAACAAAGGTAGAAGAAATTCGATGCCAGGAAACCAGGTCTTACGAAGTAGCGATTGCAAAATATCGTCGAGGTCGCCCGCCGGAACGGATCTTCCCGTTGCTTGTAATTTAAAGTTTGCTACTAAATCTTGCAAGAGATGATCATCGTACATCACTTCGCTCGCCGGAATGAGTGTGAGGGAAGTGGCATCTTCGGTTGTCCGCTGCGTTTGTGGATCAATGCGTTTGAAGCTTTCGATGAGATCCCCCATCAAACTGATTCGTAGCGGAGCGTCCTCGGCGGGCGAAAATACGTCGATGATTCCGCCGCGAACGGCCCACTGACCTGGATCCTCGACGAGCGGAACTTGCTGGTAATTGAGACGTTGCAAATGGGCGTTGAGATTCGCCGACCACTCGTCACCGATGCGTAGAGTTATCGTCTGATCTGCCAGCACTTTGTAAGGTAAAGTCTTTTGCATCAATGCGTTCGCGGTGGCTAAAAAGATGTCTCCGTTGCGAGCTTTTTGAGCGTGATGATAAAAACGAAGACGAGCGCGAATTTGTTTTTGGTTGGGAAAAAGACCTGAGTAAGCGTGAACATCCAGCTCAGGTAAAGTATAAACCTTGAGAGAAGGATCAAATAGCTCGAGAGACTCCACAAACTTTTGAAGATCTTCGCTCGTCGGCACGATAACCAATTGCGGCATTCGCCACGACAGTGAATGCAAACACTGACTTAAAAAAAGTCCGCCGAGTGAGGGGTGACTGACTCCTTGAACGCGCAACCGTGTGCTTCCAAGTTGAAGCTTTCGTTCAAGAATGTCGCAAAAGTGGAGATGGCAGTTTTCGATTTTCATTTACTATTCGTTGCTCTTAGGAAAGATTAGAGGCATGTATATAACTATCGTCGATTGATGCCACTTAATTTTTTGATTGCTTAGATTCATTTGATCAATTGGAGTGAGTGTTTAGTTTTGGTTCGCGAAAGGGAGGGGACATGCCGCTAGGCGGAATTATCTTTTTGGCTCTGTTCATTCTCGCGTTTGGTGTGTTTTTAATTTTTTTAGCTCGCAAGATCGGTGGCCGAAAACCAGGTCCAGCGGTTAAATTTGAAGCTTATGAGTGCGGGATTACGGGCGTCGCCAAAAAAGACACTAAGATTTCAGTTAAATTTTATCTCACCGCGATTCTTTTCATTCTTTTCGATATTGAAATCATCTTTATGTACCCATGGGCAGTGACCTATCGAGATTTTATTGCCAGCGGGCAGGGCGCCTTTGTGCTCTCGGCGATGTTTATTTTTTTAGCTGTATTTATTTTCGGACTTTTTTGGGAGATCAAGTCGCGCGCGTTAGAGTGGGATTGATTCACAAAATTTAATCATGACCAGTCGTGAGCGAATGTATCGAGGCGGGAGCAAATGGGGAAAGACACTCTAGAGATTGCGATCAACGGTCTAAAGCTCGTTCTTATTTTTCTCATGATGGTTCAGGCAGTGCCGATTTTGGTTTGGCTCGAGCGCCGTGGATCTGCCTTTATTCAAAACCGATTTGGACCTAACCGAGTGGGTCCATTGGGACTTTTGCAGCTCTTGGCTGATGCAGTTAAATTTTTGACCAAAGAAGATTTTTACCCTCGGACAGCCGTGAAGACTCTTTTTTATTTGGCTCCCGTTTTTGCGCTGATCCCAGCAACGCTGGCATTTTGTGCGATTCCAATGTCGACGCCAATTCAAGTGGCTGCTTTCGATGCCTTTGGTAGCAGCTGGGGACCCTACGTTTTTAAAATTCAAGGCTTCGATATCAGTGTCGGAATTGTCTATATACTTGGGATGAGCAGTTTGGCGGCCTACACGATTTTGATGGCTGGTTGGGGTTCAGGTAGCAAGTACTCTTTGTTGGGGGCTCTTCGGGCATCGGCGCAGACCATCAGTTATGAGTTGGCCTTGGGTCTTTCGATTGTTGGCGTAATTTTGTTGTACGGGACTTTTGACTTAACTTCGATGATTCAAGCTCAAGAGGGTGCGTTGCACTTTCAAATGATGGGCCAAACGGTCACCTCCCAGTTTTTACCGAACTGGGGATTTTTCTATCAACCACTGGGCGCGGTTTTGTTTTTTGCCGCTACGTTTGCGGAGTCCAATCGGTTGCCGTTCGATTTGGCAGAGGGCGAAGCTGAGTTGGTGGCAGGGTTTCACACCGAGTACGGTGGATTCAAAATGCTCATGTTTTTCATCGGTGAATATGGCCACATGATGGTGGCGTCTGGTCTGTTTGCCGCATTTTATTTGGGTGGTTACGCTCTTCCGATTCCGTCTTGGAATCCGGCGGCGGTTTTGCATTGGTCGACGGAGCTTTTAGGTTCTAAAGAGTCAGGTTCGGTGCTGGCTGCGATCATTCACTTTCTCAGCTTCAATATTAAATTTGGTTTGTTACTGTGGATTTTTATCTGGGTTCGTTGGACTTTGCCGCGATTTCGCTATGATCAGCTGATGGACTTGGGATGGAAGACGATGCTTCCGTGGTCGCTGGCTAACGCAATGATCACGGCGGTCGGGGTTTATTTGGCTTCTGTCGCGATGGTTTGATGAAAGAAATTTGAAGGAATAAAAAATGGCAGATGTGATTGTTTTTTGGTTTTTAGCGCTGGTTACGGTGGGCAGCGGCTTGGCCGTGGTGCTTTTGCCCAATCCAATTTACTGTGCCCTCTGTTTGGCGATGACCATGGTGGGAGTATCGGCTCTGTTTGTGACACTCGGAGCGTATTTTATTGCGGGAGTGCAACTCATTGTTTATGCGGGTGCAGTTTTAGTTCTCTTTACGATGGTGCTCATGCTGTTCGATCTGAAAAGTGAAACGAATGCATTTAGTCGCGGCGTGATTACTGGAGCGATCAAGGTGGCTTGCGCGGGAGTTTTGTCGGGCTTGATCGCTGGTGCAATCGTCATGACATTAGGACAAAGAAGTTCGGTGGTTTCTCCACTCGCCGAAAAATCGGCAATTGATTCCACAAAAGCGTTGGGAAAATTGCTGTTTCAAGAAAACGTTTTTGCATTTGAAGCACTCGGCGTCTTGCTGTTAGTGATTGCGGTGGGAACGGTCTCTCTCGCGCGCAGCAAAGGGGGGACACATGCAAAGCACTAGTTTTTTGACTGAAATTGGGTTGTCCCACTACCTTGTCCTGTCGGCACTTTTATTTGTGATGGGGGTTGCGACGGTTCTTTTGCGCCGCAATTTGATCGTGATTTTGATGGGTGTTGAGTTGATGTTGAACGCAGTGAATATCAGCTTCATTGCTTTCAGCAAATACAATGACCGTGTTGAAGGACAGCTCATGGTTTTCTTTGTGATGACAATCGCGGCGGCCGAGGCGGCTGTGGGTTTGGCCATCGCAGTCAGTATTTTTAAGCGTTTCAAAGAAGTGAACATCCGATTTTTCGAGCATCTGAAAGGATAGCTAAGGACGGCTCATGGATCAAAACACCCTGGTTAGCATTATTTTATTCACTCCCCTCGTGGGCTTCCTCGTGAATTGTTTTCGCCTTCGCAGTCATAGCGCGAATGTCTCGGGAGGGATTGCGACCGTTGCGGTGGGCATCTCTTTCATAGCTAGCCTGGTTGCGGTTAGCCGTCTGATTGGTTTGCCTGAAGCCGAGCGGATGATTAAAGCCGATTTATTTCCTTGGATCGTGATAGACACTTTCAAAATTCACTTTAGTTTTGTTGTCGATCAAATCAGCGCGATTATGATTTTGGTGATCACGGGTGTCGGAACTTTGATTCATCTTTTTTCGATCGGATACATGCATCACGACAAAGGAGTTACAAAATACTTCGCGTATCTAAATCTTTTTGTCTTTAACATGCTGATTCTGGTTTTGGGAGACAGTTTGTTGACCATGTTTGTTGGTTGGGAGGGTGTGGGCCTTTGTTCTTACCTGCTCATTGGTTTTTGGTTTACGGATTCTGCAAAGGCTGCTGCCGGAATGAAAGCGTTCGTTATGAATCGCATTGGCGATGCTGCCTTTTTGCTGGGAATTTTTGTTTTGTTTCAACTCTTCGGCACCATTAATTTTTCGGATTTAAATGCAATGGCTCCTGCGACTCCAGCTTTGGGATGGTTAGATCCACTAACCCTGGGAACTTTATTCCTTTTCATCGGGGCGACGGGAAAGTCGGCACAGATTCCACTTTACGTTTGGTTGCCAGATGCGATGGCTGGACCAACTCCTGTTTCGGCGTTGATCCACGCAGCGACAATGGTCACGGCTGGCGTTTACATGATCGTTCGGCTGAACGGGATTTTCATTGCGGCTCCGCACACACTTTTTGTGATTGCGACCATCGGAGCTTTGACGGCTGTAATGGCGGCCACAATTGGTGTCACCCAAACTGATATTAAGAAAGTTTTAGCTTATTCAACGGTTTCCCAGTTGGGATACATGTTTTTAGCCGTCGGAGTGGGGGCATTCGGTGCGGGAATGTTTCACTTAATGACTCATGCCTTTTTCAAAGCGCTGATGTTCTTGGGCTCGGGTAGCGTGATTCATGCTATGCACGAAGAGCAAGACATTCGGAAGATGGGTGGTTTGCGAAAGCAGCTGCCATGGACCCATTTGACCTTTTTGTTTGGCTGGCTTGCGATCATTGGACTCCCACCGTTCGCAGGATTTTTCTCGAAAGATGAAATTTTATGGATGTCATTTCATTCACCATTTGGGCACGTGGCTTTTTGGGTGTTAGGAGCGATCGGTGCGACGCTAACGGCATTTTACATGACTCGTTTGATGGCATTGACGTTTTGGGGTGAATCGCGAGTACCTGCGAAAACTCATCCACACGAGTCACCAATGATAATGCTATTTCCACTTTTTGTACTGGCGTTGCTTTCGATTGTGGGTGGCTGGGTGGGCATACCCCATTTGATTGGCAGTGTTCTGCCAGGCCATCCGGAAAATTTAATCATGGGTTGGCTCAGTCCATTGATTAAGCCAATTCCCGAACTCGAAGAGGCTGCGCCATCGACCGAAGCGCTGTTGATGCTTTTGTCGATCTTGTTTGCGGTGGTGTCGTCCTTTGTAGCCTATCAGTTTTACGTCAAAAAACCACAGATGCCGAAAAAAATTGCGAATTCACTCGGGCCAGTTTATCGGCTCATTGATGGAAAATATTTCGTCGATGAACTTTATTTCAAAGGCATTGTGAATCCATTGGTGAGGGGCTCACGTGCACTTTGGGTTTATTTCGATGTGCAAGTGATTGATCGCACAACGTACATTTTGGCGGATTTAATGAAGGGTGCTGGGCAATTTGTTCGCGGCTTGCAAACGGGCAATGTGCAACAGTACGCAATGTATTTTTGAATTGG
>CALCCV010000258.1 GCA_937900305.1 uncultured Pseudobdellovibrionaceae bacterium
TGGAGTTCAGACGTGTGCTCTTCCGATCTTCATATGTTCCCCGTCGCCAAGCGCACTGCGCTGAATGACCTCTGTACAGACGGCAAAGGCCTCGGCATCAACGCGACATTCGATCTTTTCCACACCGCTCAAGTTATCAGTGACACTCAGCTCGGCATTTAAATCTTGATTGCGAGTGATTGTGGGCGGAACGGTTGAATAACTCAGAACGGGCGCAGTCGTGTCTAAAGTCACATTCATTTCGGCCCAGTCAGATTCACGTTTGTTAAAATTTCTGAATTTGATAAAAATTTGCTTCGTTGAATCGTCTCCCTCGAGTAGGAATGTCTGGGGGGAATGCAGCGGTTCCCAACTGCCAACACGATTTTCTGCGTCAGCTGTAATATAAACTTCTTCAGCGTAAGGATACGCCAGAGTCATTTTGAACTCTCGTTCATTGGTTAGCGTTTTTCCATCTAGACTTTGGACCGAGGTTAGAATGGCTTCGGCGGGCGGCGTGTATTCGGCTTTGTCTAACCCATAGGGGCGACTGCAATTCTGCATCGCCAAGATCACAACCAGCGAGGCTGCGACGGAACCGATCGCGAGCTGAATGCGAGATGAAGGCCCCCGGAAAAAATCTCTCAAACTCTTTTTCATATCACTACTCGATTGGTTAGTTCTCAAACAAATAGTACTGACGCCGCCGTCAGCTACCCCCTGGACCTTTTTTGACTGCGCCAAAAATGTCCTTACCATTTAGTTTAGAAAGCCATTGGCGATTTTCCAAACAATTGTGACGAAAATCTAAACTCGAGACAATCTTATCAACTATTCGAAGTAGAATGCGACTCTAGCCGTGATCAAAGGCTGGGCCCGCATTGCCAAGATGACTTGATTTGATACGATAAAGAGTATGGCAAAAGATCAAGCAGTTCGGTCCAGTACGATTTCAACATCGCTTCTCCTGGGATTTATCATCACGGTGGGGGCCATGTTTTCGCGAAATTCTCACGCGGCCGAGGCCGTTGATAAAACGTTGCAGCCCGCACCCATCGACGCCAATCAGATTGGTGAAATCTATCGCGACATGGTGGTGGTTCAACGCAAAGCCAAGGACAAAGCTGGCAGCTGGCTGTTTAACACCTACGGCTCCTTTGATTTTTCAGATGGTCCGACAACCATGTACGGCTTGAATTTAGATTTGGGATACGCACTTTCTGATTTTTGGGAAGTCTATGCCAACTACGTACCCGCATTTGTGGCGCAAGAGCGCGATGTGGTGAAACGGGTTCAGGATTTAGTTCTGAAGGATGGCGATGTCGCGAGCATCAAGTACTCTCGACCGGTTTCCCAGTACGGCCTGGAGCTCATGTGGGCACCCGCCTATGGCAAAGACAGTTGGGGTCCTTACAGCATCGTTCGCAGTGACACCTTTTTAAAAATATCGGCCGGAGTGATTCAATATGAAGACGGAACAGGAATGCGCACCGGTCTGATGATCGGGAAAACTTTCTTTTTGTCATCCCTGTTTAACGTTCGATTGGCCGCCGGTGGAAGTCTGATGGAAGTGTTGATTGACGGAGAGAAAAAAGGCTACGTCGTTGCCATTTTAGAAACTGGATTGGTTTGGTATTTTTGACGCAGATTTTTTGATGCGAGAATCGGAGAAGTGAACAAATGGGTCTTCAGTCATTTAAGGCATTTCTAGAACATGGCGGCCTGAGTTCGGGACTGATCATCTTGACCGCAATTGGTTTGCTTGTCTTGAGCATCGATCGAATCGCGACTCTGTATATGAAAATGTCGTTCGATTCGAAAGCCATTTTGATCAAAATCAAAGACACCGTTCTTCAGCGCCGTTACAACCAAGCTCTTCAGATTTGCAATCAACAAGCTGAAAATCCAGAGTTGTTTGTGATTCGATCTGGAATCTTAGCCGCCGAGAATGGTCGAGAAGCCATGAAATCGGCTTTGAGTGAAGCAGTTTTAAAGATTTCTCATCGCTGCGAAACGCGACTCGTTTTTTTATCTTTGATCGCCAGTGCCGCTACGCTACTTGGACTTTTAGGAACGATTTCGGGATTGATCAAAACTTTTTCTGGCTTAGCTGCCGCCGACGCCGCTGAAAAATCGAAACTGTTGGGCAGCGGTATCGCCGAAGCCATGAATGCAACCGCGATGGGATTGTTTCTGGGTTTGATCGCCATGTTTATTCACACCCTCTGCGTGTCTCGCGCCGACCACCTGATTGCAAAAGCTCAAAGTGCCGCCTTGAATCTTTGCAATTGGATCGAGGAGGCAGAGAGGTTCAAAAAGCATGGATGATTTCGCCGGGCTTCGACCCAAGCGACGCAGCACCATGGACATTCCGCTCGCGCCGATTTTAGATATGCTCGTGGCGGTCATTTTTTTTCTGCTGCTCTCGACCACTTTTGTCGCTTACACCAAACAAAATCTCCCGCCCGCCAAGGTCTCGACTCTACCCGAATCGTCGACCGAAACGCCGCTGGCGCCAAGAGTGCTCGTCCAGCGGTCGGGAGAACAGATTCAACTCATCCTAAGCTGGCAGGGTCTAAAGCCTGGCGAAAAAAGAGCCATGGTGCGCGCACAAAATCCCGAAACTTTTTCTGCTGATTTGTACAAAGCAGCCACTGATCTCGTCACACCGTTTTCCCAAACCTATGTCACAGAACTTTCAGTTCGCTTAGGATTGAGCGAGTCAGCCAGTTTTCAAGACATGATTACGATCATGGATGCCATTGTAAAAAGTTTTCCCGAAATTGTTTTGATCTCTTACGACGAAGCCCGCCCACAAGTGGCGAATCTTTAACGGCTATTTTTTTTGTAGAAAGGAAAACAAACGAGGTGTTTGTCCCCAAACGAAGGCGTGAGCCCACCCAACCTAACCTCACTCCGATGATGGATGTTCTAACCATCATCACTTTGTTTTTAATTTCCCTGGCGGAGTTTGGTCCGTCCAGCTTAGAAGTCTTGCCAGACATTTTACTCCCATTCAGCCGCCTGCGCAGTGATGTCGAAAGCGCATCGCAAGTGGTCCTTGGTCCCCAAGGTGTCAGTGCCAAATTTCTTGATCAAACCTATCCCCTCAACTTGTTTTCACCTCGCCAAGGCTCCCCTATCAATGCAACCGATTTCAAAGTGAAGTTGCAAAGTCACTACAGAAGCTTGCTCGGCACCACAAAACCCGACAACGTGGTGCTCAATATTGTCGCCGATCGAGCAACTCCTTACCAATCTATCTATGACGTCGTTCGAACTCTCAGAGAATCTGGATTTCAGAGGCTAGATCGGAAGAGCGTCGTGTAGGGAAAGAGTGTCTTCGCCTGTG
>CALCCV010000259.1 GCA_937900305.1 uncultured Pseudobdellovibrionaceae bacterium
TTTGGCCATTAAATACCGATATGACTATCGCAGTGGAGATATTCCGACCTTGCCGGTGGCCCTGGGCTTGTCGCGAACGTTGTATCAGATGGGCTTATACACTTTTGCCTATGTTGGCGTGGCATTGGCGACGCCTTTCTTTTTTCCGTCGAGCTGGTTTTACATTTTATTGACCATCCCTTTTTCGGCGAAGGTTTTGTGGGAAGCTTATCGATTTATCAAAAGCGAAGCTGAGAACCGGTGGTTGGCATTTTTCTTGTGGACGAACTTTAGCGTGCTGGTCTTTTTGTATGTGCCCGTCATTGATAAGTGGAACTTTTTGTTTTTAGATCGCACCTAAGGTGTTTCTCACCAGCGGCATCGATTTGGTTCGTCCAGGTTTTGGACTTTGCGAAAGTAGAGCCATTTGCGTTGTAAATCACTGAATGGATCATTTTCAAAATAACTATTGCTAAAAATATCGAACATTTGAGATCGGTCAAAGAGTGGGATGACTTCAAAGTTATCTGGCTTAATTCCGCGTTTTTCCCATTGGCGAAGCAGTCGAAAGATTTCAAACTCTGGCATCGCATACCCCGGACTTGGGTGATCGTGATTTTCTTTGCGAAACTTTCGCGAGATTCGCTTCACGTAGTAAAGCTTTTCCTGAAAGTCGAAAATTTTTATCGACTCAGGAATGAACAGGTGGTTCCAGGAGCCACCCTCGGTCCTCAGGTTGCTAAACATCGAAAAAGTTCCTGCGGTGCTAAGACCTAAGTAGTTTTGGCTACCGAACAGAAACACCAAAATCGCCGGTAAAAATAGGGCCACCTTTGCTCTGAGCAAAAGGGGAGGGTCACTCGCTGGGGGTGCAGCTACCCACGCACTTCCACGAGATCGAATGGTGACGTAGACGAAAAATAGAATGCAACCTGCAAATAACTCCCAGAAAAAAACCTGCGCAAAATACGTCAGACGGGCATTTAAGCCAAATTGCATCAGTCCAGTGAAAGTTCCTCCCGCTAGCTGAGCCCAAAAATAGATATGGGCCAGATGCATAAAATGGCGTTTGTAATTTTCTGAAAGGATGTCTTCACTTAAAAAAGCTAAGGCAAACAAAGCCATACTGACAGATGCGAAGTCGACGAAGCCCACGGGTACTAAAAATGCATGGAGCCCAATGCAAAGGGTGGTGGCAAACAAAAATGTGCGACGAAATGGAATTAAAAAACTGATGGCCAACTCAACCGTTACGGCGGCGATGGCGGGTAGGTTGGATTGAAAGAGCTCTTTGTTGAGTTTGTAGTCGAAGTATCGCTTTGTAAATCGGCCAATCATGTTCGTGGCGCAGCTGACTGGCGGATTGAAAAAATCAGAATTCAATTTGTGTATACCCGCCCACAAATAGACGCTGCTCAACGAATACATGATCATGCGGAGATAAATGCGACTCTGTTGCAAAGGAATGAAAAACGACATTGCGAAAAGCGAAGTGTTGGCGAAGGTGAGATAGTTCATGTGATTGGCTTGAATCGGAAACTGGTACCAACAAAATGCCATACTGGCGAAAGTAGTGAGCCGCCAGGCTGTGAGAAGTGATCGAAGACCCCACGAGAGCAGCGAGAACAAGATGGCAGTAAGGCAGAGGAGGGGGCGATTCCAATCTTCGGCAAAGTGGAGAAAAAGTGCGAGGTTCCAAAACATCAAAAAGAATCGCATGGCGGCATCGGTGCTAGGCACAAGCTGGTCTTTGTGCCAGGCGAAGGAAACTTGAAATTGCGAACGCAGGAAGTTTATCACTCTTGCAGTATAAAAAATATGCGCTCGAGAGACATCATTTTTTATAGCTGATGAGCAGACCTTCGGACGTAGGTAGGATGGTTGAATCAAATTCGATGTCACTTAGGATCGTTTGATTGAAAGTTCGAAGGGTTTGAATCTGCTTTGCGGAAAATTTTGAAGGAGCTCCTGAAAAAACAGCGCCGCCCAAAAAAACATTGTCAGCGATGAGGAGGCCGCCTGGTCGCAAATTCTGGCGCGCAAACTCCCAATAGGTGAGGTATTGGCTTTTGTTGGCGTCGATAAAGACACCGCAGAAAGGTCCCTTGGATTTCAGCTCAGGAAGCAAAGTTACGGCATCGCCAACGAGCTGTTCAACCTCGACCGTCAGCTCTCGGGCCCGCGGCATCAGGACCTCGGCGGCCAGCTCTGCGTGGGCGGAGCTTTTTTCGAGGGTGGTCAGTTTGCCGCCCGGGAGCAGGGATTCTAAAAGCCAAAGTGCCGAGTGGCCCGTCAGTGTGCCCAATTCGCAGATGTTTTTCGGTCGAATTTGCCTCATCAAAAATCGAAGAAGATGGCCTTCATAAGAGGATAGACTGATGTTTCCCAAGCCTAACACTTCAGCATTTTCGGCAGCCCTCTTTTTCGCAGGATGAAGGTCTTGGCTAAACAGGGTGGCTAGATATTGATCCATTTCAGAGGGTGGTGGACGCATGCCCGACACTAGGCTTCTGGTAGCGGTTGCGCAAGGGCCGAACACCCGCGGCTTGGCGCAAACTGAAGACGGTGGGCCACTGAAACCGTGATGGTCGGTGACGGCGTGCCTGATATGAAGCTGGTCAGCGGGCCGGTGCATTTGTGATTGGATTTAGTTATGGTTATACGGGATCCGCGAAACTCCTGAAATTTAAACTGCATGCGCTGATTGATCGCTTCGATCAGTTGCAACCGTGGCTACTTAAAAAGTTTGAATTTTGAATTGATTTCGGACTTGGGAAACCGGTTGCTGACCGAGTAGCCGCTCGAGTATAACATTTGCGGATGGGGGGCAGATGATTTGGACACTCTTTTAGAAGTAAAAGACCTGAAGACCAAATTTAAAACTGAAGATGGCACCTTGTATGCGGTCGATGGAATCAGCTTTTCTTTGCAGAAGGGTCGAGTCCTGGGGATCGTGGGTGAATCTGGTTGCGGTAAGTCTGTAACTTCGCTGTCGATCATGCGACTCGTCCAAAAGCCAGGTGAAATTGAATCTGGCGAAGTGCTGTTTCGAGGAAAAAATCTTTTAAAAGTTTCAGAGTCGGCGATGCGTGAAATGCGCGGTCGAGACATCGCAATGATCTTTCAGGAGCCGATGACCTCCCTCAATCCGGTGTTCACCATCGGTGACCAGATCGATGAAGCTATAAGTACTCACCGCCCCAAACTTTCGCGAGCTGAAGTGAAAGCGCGAACCATCGAAATGTTACAGAAGGTGAATATCCCTGCTCCTGAAAAACGGTACGGTGAATACCCCCACCAACTTTCGGGTGGAATGCGCCAACGGGTGATGATCGCAATGGCGATGAGTTGTGATCCGGAGCTCTTGATTGCCGACGAACCGACAACGGCTCTCGATGTCACAATCCAGGCCCAAATTTTAGATTTGATTCGCAAGCTGCAAAAGGAAACGTCCTCGAGTGTAATTTTAATCACGCATGATTTGGGTGTGGTGGCCGAGATGTGTCATGACGTGATCGTGATGTACGCTGGAAAAATCATTGAGTATGGCACAGTTGAAGATATTTTTTATCGCCCCCGACATCCTTACACCCGTGGCTTGTTGGATTCGATTCCGCATTTTGAGTCTGGTCAGCGTAAAAAGGCGCTGACGACGATTCCTGGTTTGGTGCCGAACATGCTCCATCTTCCCAAAGGCTGTCGTTTTGCCGACCGTTGTTCGCGAGTGCAGTCGGATTGTCGTCAACAGTATCCTTCGCTGCAACGATTAAGGGGTTCTCACAAAGTGGCTTGCTTTCATCCGATCGAAGATGTGCGTAAGGATGTGAGCATCAGTAGCGAAGGAGGATCACAATGAGCGAAATGTTGCTCGAGGTCCAGGATCTGGTGAAGAGCTTTCCTATATACGGAGGACTTTTACAAAAAGAGGTCGCTGCGGTCAAAGCTGTGCAGGGTGTTTCGTTCTCAGTTCGTAAAGGTGAGACATTGGGCTTGGTTGGGGAATCGGGATGTGGCAAAAGTACTCTTGGTCGCTGCCTGATTCGCTTGTTAGATCCCACATCGGGAAAGATCATTTACAAGGGTCGCGACATCACCACGGTCGCTGGCGAAGAACTTCGTGAACTGCGCAAAAGTCTGCAAATTATTTTTCAAGATCCCTATGCCAGTCTCAATCCCCGCATGACCGTCGGCGCGATCCTGGAGGAGCCGTTGGTGATTCACAACCTGTACCCAAATTTAAAAGATCGCACAGACCGCGTTCGGCATTTGATGGAGCTTGTGGGCTTGCGACCCGAGGCCTACAGCAGATATCCCCATGAGTTTTCGGGTGGTCAACGTCAGCGCATCGGAATTGCACGATCTTTAGCTGTTAATCCTGAACTTATTGTTTGTGATGAGCCGGTGTCGGCCCTCGACGTCTCGATTCAGGCTCAAGTGATCAATTTGCTTAAGGACCTGCAACAAAAGCTGGGTTTGACTTATATTTTTATCGCTCATGATTTGAAGGTGGTTGAGCACGTCTCGGATCGTGTGGCCGTGATGTACCTTGGGAAAATTGTTGAGCTTGCCGAAGCCGATGAGTTGTACGTCAATCCGATGCATCCCTACACGAAAGCCTTGCTCTCGGCGATTCCAGTTCCAGACCCGAAGGCTAAAGAAAAACGCATTATCTTGACGGGGGATGTTCCTAGCCCCATTAATCCTCCGCGCGGTTGCCATTTTCATCCACGCTGCCCGATGATGATCGAAGAGTGTAAGGCAGCTTATCCTGACCGAAAAATGGCGCCTGGCCGCCATGAAGTCTGTTGCATTCGCGCTTAATTTTCATTGGCTTAGCGTGTGTCTTTAAATGAGAATCCTTTAGTTTTTGCTCAATTGGTCGAAAAGAACTCTAGGGAATATGGCCAATACATACTGGATCCTTTACGACTCTTCGACTCAAAAAAGCACTCAACCTCTTTCAGAGGCTGAGGTGACCGAACTTTTGAAAGGCCTTACTCACGACCATATTCAAAACATGTTTATTTGGACCGAGGGTTGGAAAGATTGGCAGGCTCTGCAAGATTTCATGAATCCGTTCGAAGACACCTTCATTTTGCCCACCGCAAACATGGAAGAGCACACCAAAACAAATTTCGAAGAGTATTCAGGAGTGTTTACTAAAATCTCGCGGAGCGAGAATCCCGATATGGAGTATGGCTACTGGTTTCAAGATTTTCACGCCTCATCCCTCAATGAAAAAGGTGGTAAGGAAAATCCGCTCCAACAGCCGCCGATTCAAAAGTCTGAACGTCGAGTCGCCGATCGGCACGATTTTAAAATCGAAATTTTGATCATGGATTCTCGTGGGAAGATCTTCAAAACCCAATCCGAAAATATTTCTCTCAGCGGAACCTTGGTATCTGATGCAGTTCCCCTGGACCTTTTGCGGGGACATTTTGAGCTGGTTATCGTCAATAAACTTGAAAAGGATCCCTCGAAAGCGCGCATTTTTTTCAAAGGAAAGATTGTGGGCGACATTGGCAATCCCAGACGTTTGACCTTTGTCGATCCTGACGAAAACATGTCTGAAAAATTAACTAAGATGTTTGAAGCTTATACAAATGCTCAAAAAGCATTGAGCACTCGAAAGTCTGTCGCCTAATTTCAATTTGACATTCATTTTTCGATCTCGCCTTCATCCCATTCCACGTGGATATTTACCTCCTATGAGCGAGGCAAGCATCTTGCAGCTTTCATTTCAAATGGAGGATCGATATGGAAAGTTATCAATTCGCAAAATATAATTATCAGTCGCAAGGCGTAGGCGTCGCAGCCCTGTTCTGCGAGAAACACGTCGTTAGTGTCGAAAGCAATCAAACCCTGGACCGGGTGGCGCGGATGATGAAGGAGCACCGAATTGGCGACATCATCGTAGTTGAAAAACGAAATGACGTCAGTGTGCCAATTGGGATGATTACAGATCGAGATTTGGCAATCGAAGTGGTTGCTCGAGCAGAGAATGCAGACAGCATGTATGCCTCTGACATCATGAGTCCGCAGGTGACCACTGCGAAACTCAGTGACGACGTCTTCACTATGATTGCGATCATGAAAAAATCTAAAATCGGTCGTTTACCAGTGATTGATGAAGATGGAGGACTTTGCGGAATAGTGACCGCTAAAGCGATCTTGCGATTTTTGGTGAACGAGATCGAAAACCTCATTCACATTTCAGATCGCAACGTCGAAGGGGCACTTCATCCCCACTAGCGTTGCCTCGCCGTTAATCCTTGAGAGAGAGTAAACCGTGGACTGTTTTTTTCAGTTTATCAACGTCGAATGGCTTTTTAATGAACT
>CALCCV010000260.1 GCA_937900305.1 uncultured Pseudobdellovibrionaceae bacterium
TCGGTAAAAATTGCCGAACGAGGTACAACAAACCCTTCACGTTCGTATCGATCATGTCTTCCCAATCTTCGACGTGGGCCGCATCCATTTTCTCAACGCCTTTGGCGAGACCGGCATTGTTCACCAAGACAGTGACCGACTCGAGCAAAGTTTTTTGGCTGGCCACCCAAGCTTCGACGGCGGTGCGATCGCGCACGTCCAAACTGGCGAACTGAAAACTGGGGAACTCCTTTTGCAATTGCAGCAGTCGCTCTGTTCTGCGCGCCAAACCATAAACTTGATAGCCACTACGGATCAGTGAGCGGCAAGTCGCCTCGCCAATTCCCGACGAAGCTCCCGTCACAACGGCCATTCCTAGGTGTTTCATAGGCAGACACTACTCGCCCCTGGCGAGATTGTCCAAATCACAGACGGCGGGGGCGCAGTGCATCTTCACGCGAGGCCTCGAGCCAAGGATTGGCGAGCCCGAGGGAGTCGTGTACAAAGGATGAATGCGACACTGGTTGATGAAATCCGAACCCGAAGAGTTTTCCATCGATGATCTCCGCAAAATCGGCACGAGTCCGTGGGAGGGCGTGCGCAATTATCAGGCGAGAAACTTCATGGTTCAAGACATGAAGCCAGGCGATTTGATCTTGTTTTATCACAGCAATGCCGAGCCCACCGGAGTGGCAGGACTTGCGAAGGTGGCCTCGGAACCCATCGTAGATCCCACTCAGTTTGACAAAAAGTCGGATTATCACGACCCAAAATCCAAAAAAGAGGAGCCGCGCTGGCGCTGCGTGAAAGTCAGTTACGTGGACCATTTTGAAAACTTTGTGACCTTGGCGGAGATGCGAGAAGAGGCTCCGTTAAAAAAGATGTTGCTTTTGCAAAAAGGTCAGCGATTGAGTGTTCAGCCAGTTCGGCCCAAAGAGTTCGCCCACATTTTAAAAATGGGCCAACCAAAGAAAGGAACTCCATGACCTCCTCATCTGCTCAAAAAGTGAAAATTTACACCAAAGATCCTTGCCCCTATTGTGTGCGAGCAATTCAGCTTTTGGAAAATCTCGAAATTGCCTACGAAGAGATCGATCTCACTGATAAAGAGGAAGAAATTGATCGCATCAAAAGGGAAACAGGCTGGCGAACCGTTCCGATCATCTTGATCAATGACAAAGTGATCGGCGGATACACAGATCTGAAAGCCCTCCAAGATTCGGGCGAGTTGGCCAAACTACTTTCTTAAAACATATTTTTTGATCAAAGCCTTATTTAGGCGCTCAAGTTGTTCGGGGTTTTCAGATCTTTGAATCAAGCCTCGAACAGTCGATTTCGACTTCCAAAGCCCACTCAAGTATCTGACAAACATGTTTGAACTCGAGATACGGGTGGGCCAATATCAATCTCAAAAAGGGGCCTTGCTCGTTGGTAGAATAATTCACCATCGCAAGATTTTTTTTCTTCAAAGAGACGCGAACGATTTGTGACCAGGAAGCCTCTGAAATTTCTGATCGCGGCGGTTGGACTCGAACACAGACATTCAAAAACTCGGGATCAGCCACGAGCTTCAACCGTGGCTGAGTCTGAATCCACAGTCGAGTTTGCTCTTGAATATCGAGCAAGCGATCGACGAATTGGCCAAGGCCCTCTGTTCCCAGGCTCTTCCAAATTGTCCAAAAGCTGACGGCATCGGCTTTGCGACCGCATTGCCATGACATTTTGCCACGATCAACCTCCTCACCAGGATGAAAAAGATAGTCACCACCCGAGACGTCGTTGGCTTCGAGCAATAAACCGGGATAGCGATTTAAAAAAAAGCTGCACGTGAGACTTGCGCCAAAGAGTTTGTGGGCATCAAAAGTCAAAGAATCTGCCAATTCAACACCGCGAAAGTGATCTCTGATTTTTTTGGAAAACAGGGCGGGACCACCCCAGGCGGCATCCACGTGCAGCCACAGGGAGTGAGTTTTGCAGACTGCAGAGATCTGATCGATCGGATCAAAAGCGCCTAGCACGGTGGTGCCTGACGTTGCGGCCACCATCAGCGGAGTTTCGCCGAGGGCCAAGTGCTCACGAATCATTTGCGCAAGAGCTTGCGGCTTCATTCGCCCACGATCATCCACAGGAACCGCGGCGAGACTGTCTGTACCCAAACCCAAAGCCAAGCAGGCCTTCTTAAAAGAGTAGTGGGCTTCGCCTGAAACATAGATCTTAAATTTTTGGCCCGACAAGCCTTGGTGTTTTATTTCTGGCGAAAAGCGATGTCGAGCGCAGTGAATGGCCATGAAATTCGCAGCACTTCCGCCGGGCACACTCACACCGTCGCGCTGACCTTCTGGCCAACCAATCACTCTCCCAACAGTTTGAATCACTTCTGACTCGATCGCCGAAAAAGTGGGACTCGCTTCGTGCGTGGCAAGTGTGGTTTTTGTTTGCGAAATCAGATCTTCGGCCAACAGCATCTGAGGTAAAATTCCAGAAAAGAGTTGATTCATGAAATACGGCGAGTGGGTAGAAATGGAGTGCAACCGAATTTGACTTAAAATTTTCTTCAACGAATCCAAGCCAGTGGGGCCAGAGAGCGCGAGATCGTTTCGCAAATCTTTGAGTGACTGAATTTGAAATGTTCCAGCCCCTGAGAGCTCGTTCAACTTCGGCGTATACACATGCACAGTTCGCCCGATCGCACTCAGACAGGACATTTCGTGTTTAGCTCCTACCGGAGTCGACAGGACCTGACCGACTTCCAATCGCTGAATTTCCCGTTTCATCCCAAGATCCAACGTGTTTTCAAACAAGCCTTCTTCAATCAAGACGAAACATTGACTCCAACCGTGATCATGGGGCGGTGAACGACTGGCCAATTGCCATTCGATCGAAACAACTTCAAACGCTTCAGTGTGAAAAAGAACTGTGCGTCCCAGATTCGAATTCTGCAGTGAGCTTGCCATAGTGCCTGCTTTCAAAATTTTCCAGTGTCTTCACGTTGAATCCACAAGACGACAGCCTAACAAAAATGATTATTGGTGGAAATACACTCACCGTCTAGGGGCCTTCTGTTTTTAAAAATGTCTCATTTTAGGGCAAGCCGTCGGAGCTGCTCTAAAATGAAGTCTTCACAAAGAGAGTGAGATGGTGTGATGTCAGGAAAATCATGAGTGGATACTTTTGGTCGATTTTTTTTGGATCCTTCGTTCTTGAAGATGTGGCGCTAATTTCGGCCATTGCCTTGATGAACGAAAACAAACTGAGTTTTACGGCGGCCTTCATTGCCGGATTTCTAGGTATCTGCATCGGCGACCTCGGTCTGTACGCCATCGGATACCTTGGCTCGCGTTTTGGTTTGGAACAGCGCTTTCAAATTTTCAAGAAACATCGCTTGGCCATTGCCAAATTCAAAGAGTCCCAAGCGATGAGTGTCTCGATTTTTATTTCTCGAGCAATTCCAGGCACTCGTATTCCCACCTATGTCGCCTCAGGATTTTTTCGGTATTCTTTATGGAAATTCATTTGGTTGACAATTGTCAGCGTCGCCCTTTGGGTCTGGGCCGCTTTGCTGGGAGGCAGGTCTTTGCAACAGGCCTTTATGACTCATTGGCTTTTAGGTCTCGCTCTCTGTTTGGTCTGCTTCCAAATTTTAAAATTTATCATTCCTAGATTGTCAGATCGATGGCTGCGAAAATCGCTTCGCCACTCGTGGCGCCAATGGTTGCACTTTGAATTTTGGCCGGCACTGCTGTTCTATTTGCCCATCGTTCCGCTGTACATATATCTATCCTTGAAACACCGAAGCTTTTTCATGCCGTTCTATGCAAATCCTCACCTCTGCAACGGTGGTTTGATTGGCGAATCGAAGTGGGACTTTTTGCACCACTTGGATCCGACCGCCCCCTCCACTCTGCGAGCTTTGCGTCTCGATCCAGATTTAGACTTCCTAACCGTTCGAGAAAAAATCGACACCGCAAACTTCAACTTCCCGTTCATCATCAAACCCGATGTCGGTCAGCGCGGGTTTGGAGTGCGAATCATTCGCAATGATTTCGATTTGACCGAATACTTACTCCTCAGCCACTTTCCGATGATTCTGCAAGAGCTGAGTCTGTTGCCCAACGAAGCCGGAGTGTTTTACATTCGCCCGCCCCACGCAAAACAGGGGCACCTCTTTTCAATCACCGACAAAAAATTTCCCACCGTCGTCGGTGATGGCCAAAGCAAACTGGGGGACTTAATTCTAAAAGATCTCCGGGCCCGAATCATCGCCTCAGTCTATTTTTCGCGCTTGAAAGACACATTGGACACCATTCCCGAAAGTGGTCAGATCATTCCCCTCTCTGAGTGTGGCAATCATTGCCAGGGCGCGATTTTTGAAAACGGCCAGGATCTCAAATCCCCCGAGCTTCTCAGAGCCATCGAAGCCATCGCCCAAAAAATCCCAGATTTCTATTTCGGTCGCTTCGATCTCCGCTACAAATCTCGGGAAACGTTAATGGCCGGCAAGGATTTCGAAATCGTCGAAATCAATGGCGCCGGTTCCGAGGCCACCCACATCTGGGACAAAAACACGTCGCTTTGGCAAGCCTACAAAACCCTAGGCAACCAATGGTCAACCCTCTTTCAGATCGGCCACGCAGTTCGGGATCAAAATCCCGCAGCCACGAAACTCCATCTCACAGCTTTTTTCAAAGAATGCAGCAAAGTTTTTTTTCGCAAAGAAACACTCTCAACGTCGTCTTGAAGGTGACTCAGAAAACCACTGCGACAGAGGAAGTGATCGAATTTTTAGTGAAGCTCGAGCGAAAAAACGCTCTTCCAGCAACACAAATCGGCGCCCATGTAGAAAAGATCTTCACTTCCTCACCGGATCATTCAAACTCAATCTTTTCTCACCGCCGTTCAGCTCCACATCCACCACCTGGGACGCAAGTCAGCTGGAACAAAACTTGCTATTGCCCGGCCGACTAGGTCGGCGATAGAGACGGATTGGAGCTCGCCAAGCTCATTTTCAGGGCGTCGGAAATCGCCGCATCAACTACTGGGTCCTACCAGTCGATCAACCCAAAGGGGCTATTATTATTTCTCCCGGCCAATCTGAGCCAAGTGAGAAGTACGCCGAAGTCCTCTATGACCTGCGAGATCTTGGTTACACGTTTTTTATTATTGATCATCGAGGGCAAGGTCGTTCGGAACGCCTTCTCGAGGATCCTGTAAAGTCTCACGTCGAGCATTTTGAGGACTATGTTTTAGATTTCACAAAATTTGTAACACAGGAAGTGAAACCCGAGCCCGGCTCAGGGTTCGCCACATTCAAGAGCACGTTCATTCTGGCCCACTCCATGGGTGGCGCGATTGCCGGAGGGTTTTTGAAAGATCATCGAGATGCCGTCGACGGTGTGATGATGTCGGCGCCAATGTTTTGAAATCAATCCCGGTTTCGCAGGCACCGTATTGAGCAACCTGGTCGTTTCTTCGCTGGACAAATTGGGTCTCGGAACAAGGTATGCTCGAAAACAGAAGCCCTTCGATCCGACACTGCCATTTTCTAAAAATATCGTAACCAAAAGTCCTGAGCGCTTTGCAATGAATCTCGAGTTGATGAATCTCTATCCCATACTTCGAATTGGTGGCACAACGTCTCGCTGGGTGAAAGAAAGCATGAATTACAAAAACTGGCGGACTTGTTTGCTTCTCCGAATTTGGAATCAGGTTCGGGATGGGAGTTTGAGGAGTTGATCCTCAGCGGTTTTTAGAAGTTGCACAGGCTGCTCTCCATGTCGCGCAGCCTGATTCTCCACCCGAGCGATTTTTTTGCTCAATCTCATCTACCTGAAATTTGCTCGTCTGTTTGTCCTTATTGCGGAGCTGGCGAGACTTTTATCAAAAAGGCGGGTCGGTTCACTCGCTCCTCGGATGGTGAAACCGTCCAACGCTTCTTCTGCCGGCGTTGCTCTCGTCATTTCTCGCAAGCCACCTCAGATCCCTGCTTTCGTCACAAGAAACGTCATCTCCACCGGGATATCTTTGAGAGACTCGCTTCGGGACAGACTCAGCGGCGCATTGCTCTTGTCAAAAAGATCGCTCGAAAAACGGTGGTGCGAAAAATGCTCTTCTTAGCGTCAATCGCTGAACGCAGAGTGTATGAACACAACCTCACCTTTCCACCCGCCGCCGTTGTGGAATTTGATGAACTCGAAACCGCTGAGCACACCAAATGCAAGCCTCTGTCGATGTTTGCTATGGTGGAAGAAAAAACTCGGCGAATTCTGGGAGTCGCGGTGGCTCGAATGCCGGCCAAGGGACGGCTCGCAAAGATCTCACGCCTCCGATACGGAGAGAGGGTGGATG
>CALCCV010000261.1 GCA_937900305.1 uncultured Pseudobdellovibrionaceae bacterium
CACTCTTTCCCTACACGACGCTCTTCCGATCTATGACTTTGAAAGAAGACAATTCAGACATCGTTACTTTTCCCGACTGGAGCCAGTATCGCAATCGACTGCAATCTCTTTTTGCGACGAAAAGTCCCGACCTCGAGCGTCTCTTTTTAGATTTCACGTCCCGAATTCCAGGTGAAGATCCCGTTGCCCCCGATCAAATTTTTCTCCAAGATCGCCTTTGGCTCGAAGCCATTTATGGCTTGATCGACATCAAAGATGAACAGGCCGTGCGAAAACTTCCACCCAATTGTCACCAGGCAGGCAGCGGAGCCGACGAATTGAAACTCATTCAAGCCGTCGTCCGCCAGAGTTCTGAAAGTGCAACAGTTTACAATTATGACCCAGCTCTCCTGCGCGAAATAAAAACCACCCCACTTCAATTTTCCTATCTCATGGTGCACGAATGGCTCTGGGATTTCACTTCCGATCCGGAAATCATTCGTCGACTCAATCGTTTTTTGCACTCCAAAACTGCCGATAGCCTGTCCACTCAAGATTTTCGCAAATCAATTCTCAATTTAGGTCTGAATTTGCAGCCCCGAGGCTTTACACCGGTCTGCCTGCGAACCCCCACCATTCGATCGGTCCTTGAAAATAGAATGCAACAATCCTGCGATCAAATTGATGAAGCTATGCGGGACAATTCCGAACTTTTCCATCCCATCGGTGCCCTTTACCAACCGTTTGGAATGATGACCGAGGCTCTCTATCTAAAATTTTTCCGCGACAACGCACCTATAGAATCTTCACGCTCTTTTGATTTTAAAGGACTCACGTCTTTGCGCCTGGGGGACCTCTCAGGTCTAGATCGTCACAAAGCCCTCAGCTTTCGCGGCAATCAAATCGACTATCTTTTTTCCGACATCTTCTATGGATTTTTTCAAATGAAGATCTTGGACTTTGCCGGGAATCAGCTCAAAATTTTTACACCCGAAATTCTGGCGACGATGCCGGCCTTGAATCAACTCGATCTTTCAAAAAACCGATTGAAAGAATTCAGCTTGAAAGTCCCCTCCGGCCCTACCCAGCTCCGAACGCTCATATTGAACGAAAATCAAATCACTGAATTCCCCGTGTCCTTGCCCGAATTCGCGCCAAATCTGGTGATTCTTGGACTCGCTTCGAATCAAATCACTCAAATGCCCAAGTTGGCCGAGATCAATCCCACGCTGGCCCTCATCGACCTAACCAATAATTTGATTCGAGACATCGACCCAGCACTGATTGGATCGCAAACGGCAGCAGCGCCTGGGCGGCCCAGCACCCGACGAACTTTTATGCTCGAAAATAATCAAATTGAAAACCTCACGGCCGAAACTCTAACGGCTTACCTTTCAACTCGTTCCAAACAGGTTTCGTTACGGAACAACCAGATTCGTCAGCTCCCACCGCTCACACCTGAACTCGTTCAGGCCATTCGCGACGTCGCCGGTTTAGATTTAGATCTTTCCGACAACCCAACTGAACCCATCGATCCAGAATGGATTCGACCGGTCTGTGAACTTTGCAAACCCGAATTTACGGGAATTTTTTTTCCAGTTTCATTGAATTTCTCTCGCAATGGCGAAGGCACGAACCGCAATTTAACTCCCGCGAACTGCGAATGCGCTAAGTTGACCGTCAAGGCTCCCTAAAAATTTGCCTGACTGAGATGAGTGTTCACAATCGGTGAACACTCATCGCCAATGCCGCACCGACTGATTTGACGAAACCTCGGGAACTTTGTTCCTCTGCCTGGCGGAGGACATTTATGAAAAAACAAAATCAAATTTCTGTGCCAGCCATTTTCTGGTTTACATTGAGCTTAGCCATCGGCACTTTCCATCTCGCCTCGGCCCAAGAAGACCTGGGTCTGAGAGTGCATCAGCTGTTCGAGCAACGGTGTTACAAATGCCACGGCCAACCTGGCGAGAGGGTCGGCGGCGGTCTGGACTACATCTTAGATTTTGATCGTCTGCGCACCAGCCCGCTTGTCGATCTGGCCAATGCTGAAAAGTCAGTTCTTTATGACTTAGTTTCGACCGACTACATGCCATTGCGAGACACGCCGCTGTCTGCGCCAGAAAAAGATTTGATTTTAACCTGGTTAAAGGCCGGTGCCCCCTCCCCTTCGCTGGCTCCAGGCCCTGCCGCGCCTGATTTTTTGAATGACGACCAGGTGCAAAACCTGGTCGATGAAGACCTCCATCTTCAACCGTCGAGTCATCGGGGGTTGCTTTAGATATGTGAGTTTCGCGCATTTTGCGCGCCAGGGCCGAGGCGCAGAAATTGAAAAGACATTTTTACAGTCTTTAAACAAAGCGTTGAATAGTTTGAGTTGGCGCCCGTGGCTTGCAGTTGCAAAACCAGTGGCGGGTCGAACGGATCTCTTTCGCATCTCGTTGCCAGACTATGGTTGGAGTGTCAGCGACTGGGATCTCATTTTGAAAAACTATCCCTACCGCAAACTGACCACGCCATCCTTAACCGCGGGCCAAGCGAATCAGTGGGTGCGCGGAGATTGGTTGGTCTATCAGGTGGTTCGGCCACCTCTCTATCACGAACTTCTCAAACTCCCGACGCAAGCGTCTGAGCTTGAGGAAAGTCTGGGCCTGTCGGTGGCGAACGCCATTCGTTCTGGCCAAGTTCAGCGCGCGGGTTTTCGAGGGAGTGTTTTTTCGGGTGGGTCCGGCGTTTCAAAAAACAACCGCTTGATTGAGCGTCACTCGACTCGTTACGGCGCCTACTGGAAAAGCTATGACTTTCGCGGCAACCGCGATGAGCAAAATTTATTTCTCTTTCCGCTCGGGCCGGACGCAGGTCCCTTTGGATTTAAGCATGCGGGAGGAGAAATCATTTTCAATCTACCTAATGGTTTGCAAGCTTACTTGCTGGTGGATGACCAGGGTCATCGCCTCGATGTCGCACCAACGGACATCGTTCAAGACGGCACTCGACTCGACGCCAAAATTGTAAACGGAATTTCTTGCATGTCCTGCCACTCCCAAGGCATGCGCAATCACGCGGATGAGATTCTTAATTTTGCCAACGGCAATGAATCTAGGTTCACAAGTGTCGCCCTGGAAAAAATTCGGGCCATCTATCCCAAAGCCGAAGCTTTTCAAAAGCTTCTTGACCAAGACAGCTCTCGATTTGTTAACGCCATCGAAAAACTAGGTGTGACAACCACGAGCCGAGTCGAACCCGTTCGAATTACCACCGACGACTACGAAAAACCCTTGGCCCTGGCGACCGTGGCGGGCGAATTGGGTTTTTCAACCGCTGACTTTGAAAAAATACTGAGCGCATCCCCCCGACTCGAGTCCTTTCGAGCGCAACTCTTGGCCGGTGGACTCACGCGGGAAGAGATGGAGTCTCGATTTTTAGATTTGCAAAACGAAGTTTCTCACATGCAAACTCGAAGGACCCGCGCGCTCAGTGGATTTGCGCCACTGAGTTTGATCTCGCCCGATGCGGATCTGCGAAGGTCCATCGAAGTCTGCGACCCACTCTCTGCACACTCCGCCATCTTAGCCGGAGCTAAGGCAAATTCACCTGGCCTTATCTTGCAAAGCCTGCAAAATTTCTGCGAAGCCGTTGCCCTTGAACTTTTGCCTTTGCACAGTGACGATGAACTCAATCTTCAGGCCGAAAAAGAAAGTACGTTGCACGTGGCAATCGGTATCGGGGCTTTGCGATTTCTGCAAGAGACCATCCTTCGTCCTGGCGTCCGCTTGAGCGGAAAAAATCGCCAGGGGGACTTAGCTCTTCATCTGGCGCTGCGACTCGAAAACTCGGAAGCCGCATTGATTCTTCTGTCAGAGCGACACAAGAGCCAAGCTCAGATCAATACTCCCGACCCATCAAAAGTCCCCCCGTTGATCCGCGCAACCGTGACGGCACAAACACTGGTGGTGCAAGAGCTATTGAGCTTTCCGGGAATTGATGTGGAGCAAAAAGATCGGTCGGGCCGAACGGCACTGGATTATGCGACCGCCCTCGCTCGCGAACAGCCTGGTCGTCATCAATATCACGAAATCAAACAGGCCTTGTCTGCAGCCAGCGGAGGAGGTTAGAAACTATCACGGCCGCAACGCTCGTGGGGGGTTCCGTGAAAAGCAAATTAAAGGATTCTAACAACATTGAGTCCGGTGAGCCCGGCGAGTCCATCGAATTCATAAAGCACCTAGAGCCCACTGAACCTATAGAGCACAACGATTTTCGATACTTTTTGAAAGAAGAGTTTCACAAGCGAAAACTCAAAAATGAACTTTATTCCATTCGTGCTTTTGCCCGTGACACCCAAACTTCACCTTCGTTTTTGGTTTCCATTCTTCAGGGCCGGCGGAGTCTTTCTGAATCCCGCGCACTAGATCTCGCTGATCAACTCAAGTGGAATGAAACGAAAAAGAAAGCGTTCCTCCTCCTCATTCGCTACGCAAAAACAACTCGGGAGTCGCTAAAAATGGAAATCCTTGGAGAACTCGCCAAACTCCGCAATAAATCCCTGACGAAATGGCAACTCGATCTGAATCGGTTTCGGTTGATTGCCGATTGGTATCACTTCGCCTTGGTGGAAGCGATCACTCTCACTTCCGAAAATAAGACCGCCGCCAAATCGGCTGTCGAGCTCGCAAACCTATTGAGCCTGCCACTCTGGCAAACTGAAGAAGCCCTCGAACGCCTTTGCAGCGTGGGACTCATCCACCGAACCGGAAAACTGTACCAAAAGAGTGTTGGTCACGTGATGATCGAAGATATTTCTTCTGGCGCGATCAAAGAGCATCATCGCCAAGTCATTGCGCACTCTCTGGCAGCCCTTCAAACTCAATCCTTGGAAGAACGAGAATTTTCGACGACCACTTTTGCCATCGACGCCGCATTGATTCCACAAATTAAAGAGAAAATTAGGGCTTTCCGGCAAGACCTTGAAAATCTGGTCGAAGCGCATCCCGCGAAAACAGATGTTTACAGCCTCGCTGTCCAATTCTTCCGGCTCACCAAATCTTGACTGAACTCGTTCAATAAACCACGGTGACAGAAAACTGACCGGTGTATTGACCAGGGCGTTGCCGCGGATGAAGTGCTGATCGCGTAGCTCCGACAAAAACTCGCAGCTTCCCTTGCGCGTCCAGCGAGCCAAAGAGGGAAGGGTGAGAGCGAAATTGATTAACCGGAATGGGCCGTGCATCTGCGGTGGCTTCTTCTGAACCCATCCAGTTCATCGTCACCACTCCATTAAATGGCAGAATGATAAAAAAACTACGGCCGGCCTCGCCAGTGACTTCAAAACTTGCATTCTCTAATGACTCAGATGTGCCAGCGGCTATCTGCTTAGGTCCGTCGCCCTGAGGCGCATTTCCAAATTGCAAATCTGAAATCTTTTCGATCTTAATGGTCTGCACCACCGTTTGCGAGGCATAGGCCGATGCCGTTGACGAACTTGCCTGGGCCGGCGAGGTGAGACCTGTCCCGAGCAGAAAGGAAGATAAGAGAAGAGTGAGCACAGTGAAAAGTAGACGCATGGGCGATCATCGAAAACCAACCACCCGCTGTCTGTCAACAGTGATCGCTGTCTTTTCAAATTTCTCATCTCCACGCAAAAGTGCGTCACTTCTGCTGTGTCAGATCGCAGTGATCCTCGCAACTATTCTGGCAGCTCCGTCGACGTTTGCAGCGGTCAGTGGAACCACCAACGAACCCACCAATGACTCGCTCATCTTTCAAGTCGTCAGTACAGATTCAACACTTTTGAAAGATGGACTCTTCGTCGACGAAACGGCCAATGGCTTTGAATTGCCTGTGGTGAGTTTCGCTCAAGCGTTAGGGTTGACCGTAAAGGAGATTTCGTCTCAAGTTCTTCAAATCCGAACAGCCAATGGCGAGCTTGTTGAATTTCTTCTCAACTGCGAAAATCAGTGCGAGGGTTATCGTTTAGCAGACGGTGAACCCTGGATGCCATCGGACCGATTGCAAACACTCTTTCAGCTGAAGTGGCTGATCGACAAATCCAAATTGCAAATTCAAGTTGAGCGCATCGCTAGGGATTTGATGTTAACGGGGTCCGCCCGGCAAGATCTCCAGTCCCAAGAACCGCTCGCTTCCCCTCAACATCAGGTCTGGACCAACCCGTTCATAGAAATTCAAGGCGAGGCCATCTCACAAGAGCACCGGGACCTGCAGAGCTCAGCCAAATTGCACTCTGAATCGCAATTCCTCTATCACGATCTCGTCATTGATTTTTTTGGCGATGGAAATTTCAATCAAGGTTATTTCACCTTATCTAAACAGACTCCAAACTCAGAGCTGCTGGGTCCCCTTCGGCTCAACGCTTACAATCTCGGCTTTGTCGCTCTGCCGGGCGATCAAATCGTTGCGCCCGCCCAGCGCGGATGGGGTTTGCAACTGGTCCGCAACCCGCGCGGGCTTGAAGCGCTGGCGTCGAGCCGCACGATCCAGGGCCAAGGTCGTCCCGATTGGCAAGTGGAGCTGTATATCAATGGTGTTTTGTGGGCCACATCCACCATCGGATCTGACGGCCGTTACTCCTTTGCAGACGTGCCCGTTTATATGGGCGTCAATACCATTCGTCGAGTTTTTCGCGGTCCCGTCGGGCAACTTGAAATTGAAGAGAGTCTCTTGGATTTGGCGCAATCTCAGCTTCGCTCCGGCGAAACAGCATACGAACTTGGCAGCCTCAACGTCCCCGAGATCTCCTATCAATCCGCCAAAATTTCGCAAGGTTTGAGTGATTCAACAACTTTGACAATTGAACAGCAAACCCTCAACGACTCAGGTCAAACCCAACCCTG
>CALCCV010000262.1 GCA_937900305.1 uncultured Pseudobdellovibrionaceae bacterium
GACAACTAAAATCGCTACGGCGATAAACAAATCCGTGTTCGCCGTGAATCGTTCAAATCTTTTGATAAAGAGAAATATTTTTTCCATTTTTCTCTATCTCGCTTTCTTTCGCTTCATTTTGTAAACAAAGGACAGAACTTCGGCCACGGCGACGAAAAGCTCTCGCGGAATCACTTGACCAATTTTTAAAGTTTTAAAAATAGTTCTCGCCAGGGGCTTATTTTCAATAATCGGCACACCGTGTTCGCGTGCGATCTCTTTAATCTTTTCGGCCAGAAGATCTCCACCTTTGGCTATCACTTGAGGCGCCGGCAATCCCTCGTCATACTTCAGAGCAATCGCGATGTGAGTTGGATTAGTTACGATGACACTGGCCTTGGGAACGGCGTCCATCATCCGCTTATTGGCCGCATTTCTTTGCATGCGACGAATACGCGCTTTGATCATCGGATCACCCTCGCGCTGTTTCGTTTCATCTTTGATCTCTTGCTTTGACATCATCATCTTTTTCTCAAGATCCCATCTCAAGAAAAAGTAATCCGCTCCGGCAATAACCAACATCGCCATTCCCAGACCAAACAAGATTTTAGCAGTCAAACTGCCAATGAACTGAAGAAGTCTTCCCGGATCCGCGCTGACCAAATGAGGAAATGTGTGAAACTCACCTTTGAGAATGGTCAGCACCACTGTACCCAAAATGGCAAACTTGATTATAGATTTCAATCCCTCCGAAAGCGAGCGCACCGAAAAAATCCGCTTGAATCCTTCAACGGGATCCAGTCGTTCAAATTTCGGGGCAAACGCGTCTTCAATCTGCAGAAATCCAATTTGAACCACGGATGACGAAATGCCGACGATGGCAGAAATAATCAGAACCGGACCCACAAGAAGTGTTAATTTCAATCCGCCGAAAACCAGGGCTTCAGTGGGACGATCGGTGCGAATCCATTGAACCATCTGATCGCCAAACGTGGTCTGAAAGAGAGAAAAAAACTGATCAATAAAGAATTGGCTCAATGCAAAAATGCAACCTGCACTCACAAGCAATACCAAAGCCGTTGATAGCTCTCGAGTTTGCGCCACATTGCCCTGACGACGAAACTCTTCGCGCCTTGTGTCCGTGGCTTGTTCTGACTTTTCTTCGTCACTACCCGACATTCAACTACTTTCCTGCTTTTAAAACTGAGAACGCTTCGCTGATCGACCAGTCCAAAGCGACGTGCCACTGATCAACCATCAAAGGAAATGAGATAATCAAGAGTATAAAACCGACCAAGATCGTCACCGGAAAACTTGAAACCAAAACATTCAACTGAGGAACTGCTTTTCCCAATACACCCATCGCGATATTTACGATCAGTAGCGCCACCAAAATCGGAGCGCAGAGTTTAATCGCCAACCAGACCAACTCGCCAGACTCTGAAGCAATTGAAATCAGATTCGACAATCCCGAAAATCCGCCGCCCACAGTCCATACTGAGTAAGAATGAACTAAATAATTGATAAGATAGTGGTGACCATTTAAAGAAAGGAAAAAAACCGTCCCCAGAATTGCAATAAACTGCTCCATCGAGCTGCCCTGAGTGCCCATGTGGGGATTGAAGAGCTGACTTGAGTTAAGACCCATCGTCACCGACAAAAATTCGCCAAATGCCGAACACACGAAGAAAAAAAATCGAGTTAGAAAGCCAAGGATCAGGCCTTTCAATATTTCAGCTGCGCAGAGAGCCAGGTACTCAAAATCATTCCACTGGACGCGAAAACTGTCGTTGATCACCAATGGATAAATCACGATGGTCAACAAGAGACTGAGAAGAATTCGCAGAGGCATCGACACATTCGTCAATGAAAACAAAGCACTGGAAAATAGAAAAGCGGTGACTCTGGATAGCACCAGAGCAAATCCCAGTACAAACTGTGGATCCGCTTTCAGTACGTCTAGCACGTTACTCCCTCACGATCGTAGAAATGTTTTCAAAAAGGGTGGTCGTATAATTCATCATGATGTCCATCATCCATGGACCGGCAATAATTAAAACGATTCCCAAAATAATGAGTTTAGGAATGAATGAAAGCGTGGCCTCATTCACCTGCGTGAGAGCCTGTACAACGCTGACCGCGACACCGACAACCAATGAACTCACCAACATGGGAGCAGCTAGCATGGCGGTTGTGCGGATGGCTTCTTTTCCTAATTGCATTACGACTTCTTCTGTCACGCTTTCCTCTTTCCTTATCCGAAGCTCTTCACAACCGAGCCGACCAACAAGGACCAACCATCGACGAGAATAAAAACTAAAATTTTAAATGGTAAGGCGACAACCACCGGCGGTAACATCATCATCCCCATCGCCATTAAAACCGAAGCCACAACGATGTCGATGATCAAAAAAGGAAGAAAGATGATGAACCCGATCATGAAAGCCGTTTTCACTTCAGAAATAATAAAAGCGGGAACTAAAACTGATGTGGGAACATCGGCTCTAGTTTTCGGCTCAACGACCCGCCCCAGTTGCAAAAAAAGTCCCAAATCATCAGGTCTGGTTTGATTAAACATAAATGCTCTCAAAGGCTTCAACGATTTGTCGAGCGCTTCCTCTTGCTTCATCGTACCTTTTAAATAAGGTTGAATTGCATTCGCATTCATTTCATCAAAGACAGGACCCATCACAAAAAAGGTCAAGAAAAGCGCTAAACCCACCAATAGTTGATTTGGTGGCATTTGCTGAACTCCGATGGCTTGGCGAAGAAACGAAAATACGATGATGATCCGAGTGAAACTGGTCATTAGGATCAAGATCGCAGGTGCCAGAGTTAAGATAGTGAGAATGATCACGAGCTTGATCACACCAACGACTTCGGTCGGACTATCCGCATTTTTAAAGCCGAGATTCACCGATGGCAAAGACATTTGAGCCAGGGCCATTTGCCCAAGGCACAGTCCGCCCAGCAAAACTGTGATCAGAACCGCCATTCTTTTCATCGAGAGCCGATATCCTTTAAACTTTTAATTTTGCTGACAACCGCATTTTGAAGGCCATTGTATTCGTAGTGATCTTCTTCATCTTCCAACAGATCATCCATCGCGCCTTGCTTGATTAAAGCGTTAAATTTCTGAGGTGTTTCTTGGGGAATTTCTTCATCCAGAAGACTCAATGTTTTGAGAAGATTGATATTCTGATCAGTGATTCCTATCAAAACGCTTTCACCCGCTACCCGAATCACCGCCAAGCTTTTTTTAGGTCCGAGGAAAGTCTGACTCAGAATTTTAATATCCCCCGCACGCAATGCCGGAGACTTTCGTTTCTTTTTTAGATACATGAAAACGCCTACGCAGATAGAAACTCCGCCCAACGCGAAAAAGATCAAGCGCATAAAAGGAATTTCCGAGCCGTCACTTTTTGCTATCACCGGCGGGAGTTTCAGCGGCGCCGTTTCATCAACTTCTACATCTTTAGCTGTGGTCCCAATGGCCTTCGCAGATTTTTCACCAGCGGGATCTTTAGCTGGCAAAACTTCATCAGCGGTCAGGACCGTTGACTCCGTCGCTGCCGACCCGGCAATGGCTGCGGCAGGAACCGCCACGTCGGCTACCGTGGGCTCTCCTTCGGCTTTCGCCAATTGGTAGTCCGACTTCTTTTCAGGCAGAGACAAACCTTGCAAAGACGCCGAATCAACACCGGTCAATTGCGCAGCTTCGGCAAGGTCTTGCATCAAGGCCTCGTCGTTTTGAGCAAAAGACAAGAGCGGCCAGGCTAACAAAAGGATCAAAAATTTCATCATCATTCCCTTCTCAAGTTCTTCAATAAATTCATGGCCACCATCATCCCAGCTGTTCGACGCGTTCTTGGGGCGAAATGATGTCCGTCAGACGCACTCCAAACTTTTCGTTAACTACGACGGCTTCTCCGCGCGCAATCAGTTTATCGTTGACCAACACTTCCATTGGTTCACCGGCCAACTTGCTGAGCTCAATCACGCTGCCTTGAGTGAGATTCAAAAGTTCACTCACTAGCATTTTTGTGCGGCCCAGCTCGACCGTCACTTTCAGCGGAATATCCAAAATCAATTTGAGGTTGCGGTCCTGGGATGGATCATGCCCAGGCGTTCCCGCGCCCTCACCACCTGCGGCGGCGCCCGAGGCCGCCGACTCTTCAGCGGCGAGTTTGTCTGCCAGATCTTCTAGTGCGTCGGCCATTCTCTCTCCTTTTACTTCTCAATAATGCGAGTGACTTGCATGGCGACGGAACCGTGATGTATTCCGTTGTAGCCTTTAAATTTTTTAACGTTTTCTACGTGGATATCGAATTCACCCGTGGCATCTTGATTGAGCGGGATGATATCGCCCACTTTGAGTTCCATTAGATTTTTAAGAAGCATTTCTGTTTCACCGAGGGAAACCCGCAACTCAACGCCCGTCTCCATCAACTGTTCTTTGATGATGGACGTCCAAAGTCTTTTGTCAGTTTGATCAGATTCAACCTGAAATCCAGTCGAGAGCTTTTGTTTAATGGGCTCGATGGTGGCGTAAGGGATCACCATCGAAATCGTTCCGGTCGCATTTTCAAGCTCAACGTCAAACGTCGATGCAATAACAACGTCAGTTGGAGGCACAATTCCGACAAACTGAGGATTCACTTCGGTTCGCACAAAACTGCAGCCGATTTTTTCAACACTGGCCCAAGCATTTTCAAGGTCAGTGATGGCCAATTCAACCACTTTTCTGACGATCGAAAGTTCAATTGGCGTAAAGTCTTTGCCTTCAATTTTAGTAAACGGTCGGTCCGCACCGCCAAAAAATGAGTCCACCAAAGCGTAGGCCAACTTGCTTTCGATTACGAACAGAGCCGAACCACGCAAATTCCCAAAACGCAGAACCGACATGCATGTGGGCATCGGAAGAGTATTGATAAACTCACCAAATTTTAAAAATTCAGTTGAAGTTAAGGAGAGCGATGCAATTTTTCGTAAAGAGGACGAAAGAGAAACTCGAAACGCTCGCATGAATCGCTCATAGATCACTTCCAATTGCGGCAGGCGACCCCGAATAATTCGATCTTGCGACGTAAAATCGTAAGTGATGACATTTTTTTGTTCAGAGACTTTTCCAACGCCCCCGGCGCCCGATCCACCGCCACCGTTTCCGGCAGCTTTGGTCGGCTCGGGCGAAGGAGAGTCGCCGTCAGAAACTGCGGCGAGCAAGGCATCCACTTCACTTTGTGATAAGACTTGATTCATTCTGTCTTCCCCTTGCTCTGCTTAGTTATAAATAAATTCAGTGAAAAATACGTTCGTGATCAGTCCGTTGTTAAGAAACGAATTCAAATTGTCTTTGATTTCGCCGCGCAGATCGTCCTTGCCCTGACGTCCTGAAACTTCTTCGTAAGTTTTGCTAGAGAGGATGATTAAAATCATATCGCGAACCTGAGCTTTGCGTTTGTCGATCTCTTCACCCACACTCAAACCCTCTTTATCCTTGAGTTCGAGTTCAATATTGACCTTCGCCACTTTGCGACCTTTTGAGTTCGCAAGATTCACCACGAAAGTTTCAAGAGGAATCACTTTACCGACGAATTCTTTTTTGGCAGATGCATCGTGTTCGACGGCCTCACTTTCTGCTTTAATGACGTGTTCTAATTTTGGCTCGGCGGCTTCTTTCTGACGGCTTTTGTAAAGCATGAACGCCACGGCACTGAGAACGCCCATGTTAACAACTAACAGTGCAATCAAAATGATGGGCTTAGGTCCCGCACTGGGAGCTGGAGCCGCTGGACTGGCCTCCGCCGGTGCCGCTTTTTCTTCTGCCACTTTCCCTCCGTGGAAATTGACGCTCTTTCGTTTCTTTAATGAACAGCAATCACAGTGCCATACGTGCTTAGGTCAAGGAGTGGCGTTTGTCGCAACACGAAATAGAATATAGAAGAGATGTGACGAAAAATTCATACAATCTCGTTCCTGGACGACAAATTTCCGAGTCAGAGATTTGACAGGCATGTTGGCGAAAGTTTTAGTTATGGCCGCGAAAATTATAATTGTCTTTTCAAAAGTCCATTGAACGTCTAGAGTTTGATTCAAGTTCCTCTGGGAACTGGAGAGGAGGTGGTGCAGATGAGTAATTATCACAGTACCAAGGCGGAGGTGTTAGCCTCTTAGGCTAATCACCCCAAATGGTGGACTGCCAGATTGTCTGACATTTCCGCCGTAGGTTTCTCTTTGTGATGCCAGCAACTTTGTTTATAAAGCCAGTTGGCAAGGATGAAGAGAAGGAAGAGCTCGGTAACACCGGGCTCTTTTTTTTTCATAATTTTCATTCAAGAATAGGATTCTGAAAAGGAGGGTCCTGAAAAATCTTTTGACACTCTCTCTATGAAATCAACATGTACCTTTGTCGACAATATCTCCACTCTCAAACACATAAACAATTTTCAACCGGACTGATGGCTTAAGCCTTTAGTTTCAAAACCCGACGTCCGAAGGGTTAGACCAGGAGGATGGTCATGGGTGTTGGGTATGGTTGTGCTATTGGTCTATCTCTAGTCCGCTTGGGCGGCTGTCTGTTGGTCGTAGTTGGAATGACAACGGGCTGTACAAAAATCAAATTCACGGATCAAGGAACCAGCGAGTCCAAGTTGGCTTTGCCAACTGGCGAAGGAAATCCAGATCCACTGGATCCAGTGGATCCACCGGGGGTTCCTCCTGTGGAGTCACCCGAAAATAAAAACTGGAACACCGAAATGTTGCATGGCAAACAAGATGGCCAGCAAGTCGATATTTTGTGGGTCATCGACAACTCGTCGTCGATGGAGACCTCGCAGCAAGCGTTGGCTGACAATTTCGACTCTTTCATCGGTGAGTTTCAGACCCAAAATTATGATTTTCAAATGGGAATAACGACCACCGAGGCCTACAAAGCCACGTTAGGATATAGTCGTGATCACGCTCTTCTGAAATCAGGTGGCAAACTTGGTTCATCTGGAGCTTCGATTCTGACGAACAAAACTCCGAACTTAAAAGACAGTTTTTTGAAGAATGTTTTACAGGGCGACGCGGGCGACAGCGACGAACGAGCATTCATGAGTTTGAAAACTGTTCTTAGCAACACGGCAAATCGAGGACTGATTCGTCCCGAAGCCCATCTTGCAGTGATCGTCGTGAGTGATGAAGATGATCTGAGTCACGATGGTGACTATTGGACCGAAAGCAATTACTACAACATTTATAAAGATCCTAACTTGCATAAGCCTAGCGACTATCAAAAATTGTTGGTCGGCTTAAAAGGTTCAGCGGACAAAGCGAGTTTTCACGCGATCGCCATCAAAGATGAGAAATGTTACAAAGATCTAGGCGGGCAGTCTCGAAAAATCGGCAAGCGCTATTTTGAATTGGTGAGTCTGATGGGTGGAACAACCGTTGATCTCTGTTCAGACTTTTCCAAAAGCTTGAAGTTTTTATCGAATTTTATCATTCGCCGCACTTTGAATTTTGTTTTGACCAAAAAACCCGTCGACGCCACTGACATCCAAGTTCAGATGCGCGGAGTAACGGCCCCCCGCAATCGCAGTCAAGGTTGGGATTATTTCCCGGAGACACAAAGTTTGCAATTTTTTGGTGAATGGGTTCCAGCCAATGGCGAAGCCGTCACAGTCAAATACCAGGTTCCATAGCTAAAACTCTTCCGCACCCCACAGCACCCCTTGAAGATTCAAGGAAGTGCGCCTAGGGTGCGGCCATGTCTAGTGCACAGAAAATTTTGATCATCGGATTTCCAGGCTCGGGCAAAACGAGTCTGGCACGCGTGCTCGAAAAGTCCCTCGGTCACCCACTTGTCAGCGCAGATGATGTCTTGGCAGAGGTTGGCACTATTGAATTGGCAACGGATGAAATTTCGCAACGCTTAAAAAAAAATCCATCGTGGATCTATGAAGGTCGACTGAAGAATTTCGGAAATTTAGTTTGGCCCTCAGCCGATATCGCTATCCTTATTCAAGATTCTTTTTGGATTTGCTGGTCTCGCTACATGCGCCGCGAGCTCCGCAACTCTTCGAAAACTTGGGCCCAAAGATGGCAAGACTGTATTTTTGTAATTAAAAATCGCCGGAAAATAAAATCCGCCCAAAGAGAAGTTTTAAGAAGCTTAGAAGACCGCCAAAAAAAAGATTCGACGCCGCGATTACGGATGGTGACAATTCCGTCGGCTGAAGTCTCCGCAATTCTGGCGCAAGAGTCAGGACACCGCCGTGAATTTTTGTCCATTTTTCAGAAAGCGAGTTTGCCATGACCCCACAGGCCACATTACTTCCTCCCACACACGGAGTGACAGAGCTTGTTCAAACGCTGCAGAAAAGTCGTGTGGCTGCTGGAAATTGGCAGGCGCTGAGCAAACTTGAGAGGGCCGAGACACTTTTAAAGTTCGCGCAAGTCTGGCAAGAGCACCGATTGGATCTGGCAGCGATGGAATCCGAAGAATCTGGATTCAGCCTGGACGTGTCATTGCGCGATTCCGTCGATTGGGTTCATCGATGGCTTCAGCGGGTGGTTCGCGAGATCTTGGCCAACGAGCCAAAACCTCAAATCCTAAATTCCACCTTAGCAGCTAAGGACGTCCAAAGTGCCAAAGGAGTCTTTGCAGTTGTGACGGGTCGGGGGTTTTCACTGCGTTCGCAGTGGGAGCGATTTGCGCCAGCCTTGATGGCAGGAAACGTGGTCATAGCAAAACCCAGCCGACATCATCATCGCTCCTCAGCCTTGGCATTAGAGCTGTGGCAGCGCTCTTCACCTATCGCGGATGCAATTCAACATTTGTATTTAGGCTCGCTTGCCGAAATTGAAATTCTTTGCCAACACCCCACGGTCGCAGCGGTTTGTTTTGTAGGGTCTCAAGCCGTGTCGCAGACCTTGGCCCAAAGTCTGCGTTCATCGACGAAAGCATTGAGTTTTTCAGCCGGGGGCAGAAACTCGGCCGTTCTGCTCAGTGAAGCTCTGGCGATCGATTTTTCGCAGATCGCGGAAACGTTTTTAACAAACGCGTCAAGTACTGGATACAATCCTCAAAAAATCTACTGTCTGGAAAAAGATTTTTCAGATTGGAAATCTGTCTTTGAGCGTTGGTGCTCATCACCATTTTCACCGAAAGATGGTTTTCCAAAAGACTCGTCCACGTCCACGTCCACGCAAGATCAAGATTTGAAATTTCAATTTCAACAAAAAGTTCACCAGGCCCTCGAAGAGGGTGGCAAGGTCATCGGAGAAAGCTCAGAAGACTTGCATCTGCAAAAGCCAGTTGTGGTTTATGACTTGCCCTATTGCTCTGAAATGCAAACCGAGGAGTACCCGTTCCCGCTGATCATTTTGAATCAGGTCAAATATCAGCACGAATTTGCAAAATGGATCAATGTCAGTGACTCTGGAATTTTGACTTGCATCTGGGGAGCCAATGAAAAGGCGGCAAAGGTCGCGAATCAACTTCGCACGAAGAACATCTTCATCAATACTTGGATCGGATCCGGGGAATCTCCGATGACAGCAGGTTCAAACTCCGCCATTGGAGAATCGGACTTGTCTCCATCGAGCTCTTTGTGGTGGCGACGACAAAGTTGGTGCGTGCAGGAGTTGAAATAGATTGTTTTGACGGTGTCAGAAATGTGGCAAATGTACCGTCAAGATTTCGTCAGGCTCGTTTTGGCAATCTATTGAAGTTTAAAAATTTTCGCTCGCGTTTTGATCTCGCACTCTGGGCAATAGGCCGTTTCATGAATAAAATTTTCTTCTTTTTCCACCACATGTTGTAGT